>QQUG01000105.1 GCA_008501705.1 Flavobacterium sp. | reverse complement strand
AGGGCTAATATACAAGATACCTTCAGGCCCAAGGTCGCCACTTTCATTTCCCCCAGGTGTATTATCGCGGTTGTTCTCATACTCAAGAAATATGGGTGCATTTGGATCGCTGATATTGTACACCATCATACCCCCGATACGCTCCAATAGGATAAAGGCATAGAATTCGCCATCAATCTCTTCAACGATCACTCCTTCAGGTTCCGGACCTTTATCGTCACTTCTGTTCTTAAAGTTGTTGTTACTGTTACTGGCGTTGAAAATACCACCGTAGATTGGATGGTTAGCGGTAATTACTTCAAATTCGTTGCCACTGTCGTAAACCAGGTTTCCTGTGGCTGCCTCAAAGATGCTGAATGATCTGCCTCCGAAGACATGGATCTCTTCAAATTGTCCGTCGTTGTCTATATCTCCCGAGGCATTGGTCACATTTATTTCTGAAAGATTCGATTCTAGTTCAAGGATTTCGATATTACTAAAAACGGAAGGATCTAGCGTGTAATCGTTATCATCGATCTTGCGTTCTTCTCCATAGTTGTCGTATTCACGAGCATCGCCTTCATTCGCAGTAACGATATATCCAACACCACCTACTTCGTAGTAGGCAATGGCATCCGGCATATACATTCCGTAGACAGGCCAGTTGGCATTGAATATAAAGTCTGTTTCATCAGAAAGGTCCAATGAGTTTTCAGGAAGACTGTGATCTTTTAATCCAAATGAGATAACATCCGAAATTTCTAAAGTTGTTAGGTCTACTATAGCATAAGCGTTGTTTTCCTGAAGACTCACATAAGCGAACAGGTTATCGGTGGAGACAGCAATGTACTCGGGCTCCAAGTCTTGTGAAACATTGGCACCGGGGCCAAAGATTCGCACTCCATCTGCTTCAAGAGCTGCTTGCTGGGCATCGAAAGCATTAAAGTTTAGTGTTGTTACATTAGCCTGCGTGATATTGGCAATTCCTCCGCTCACATCAATTACGGATACAGATCCTTCCGGGTCCACTGAATAGTCGCTGTTTGGCTCTCCTTCGTTTGCAACAAGCAACCAATTTCCATTCGGGCTAAAGGTTAGCATATCCGGTAGTGGACCTACCTCCAAAATCACACCAGTTGTATTTTGAACGTCTGCAAGAAGGACAAATCCGTTATCGGTAGCATCGTTTGCGGCAATAGCCACAGCGTAGATTCCGTTACTAGTGGCCACACTTTGTACCCCGTTACCGATTCCAGTGAGTAGAACAGTTTCAACTGAACTAATGTTAGAAGGGTCTGAGAAATCAAGGATTTCGATCTTATTTCCATTTGTAACAAATAGTTGTTGTGTTATGGGGTCGTAAGCAGAAATTTCAGCCGTTCCATTGGCATCTAATAAATAACTGTTCATATAGTTCACATCGAGTTCACTATCGTCTCCGGGAGGTACCAGCGTATCGTCGTCTAAAATATAAACTCCCAGGATATTACTTCCACCCAGGTCCAAATCCGATTCGTTCTCAAGCTGTAACAGGAAGAAAACATCGCTGTTATCTTCGTTATCGTTGAGGATAGGAATAATAACCGACTGAGAACTGGTGCTTCCCGCCGGGAACGTAAGTGATTCCGTGAAAAGGTAGCTAAAATCAACTCCTTCAACTGCCGTTCCTCCCGCTAGAAGGCTCACATCGACCGTTCCATCCGTGAAGGGTGCCGGAGAAATTTCTACAAAAATCTCGATGAAAGACGCGTCTTCGGATACCGAGATGTATGGTGAATTGAACAATACTTGTGGTAGGGCAGGAGGCAAATTGTTGCTTGGAGATCCAATATTCGGGATAGTGCCGCTGGCTCCGCCCTGCGCAATGGTCTCGACTGCATTATTAACGTTACCAACAACGCTAAATACCCCAAGGTCAAGGTCGAAAGTCTGACCGTCATTTGAAGCGGTATCCGGATAGGTTCCGGTATATGCAGGTGCACTTAGATTAGGGTCTCCGATCCAGATGTTCACGGCATCACCGCCTCCGCCTAATCCTGCACCATCTGTATAACCAATTTCAACTCCAGTGAGGTCTACTACGGGTGCCCACACATTGCTAAAGGTGGTAATATCGTTTACATTATCTGTTATCAGTACGATTACTCGTTCTCCGGGTTGAATGTCGGTAATGCCCTCGATAAGATCGGCTGCTGAAGGATCTGCAGACTCATCATCATAATATAGGTCTTCATCCACACCCGAAACCCAGGCGGATGTTCCTTGGTTTGTGATCTCAAACCAGTCTGCGGTGAGGTCGGCTCCCTCCTGACCAGCGAATATTTCAGATACAACTAGGTCGATCATCAAGCTTCTGTTATTTAGCGAGTTGATTCCCCTTTCCTGGTCAATTGAGTCTATAGTAATTTGTGCAAATGAAACAGCGCTAAGGAAGAAGGCCGCAAGAATAGTAATTTTTTTCATTATTTGGTTTTTTAGTTTTAATAGTTCAAAAATAGACCTGAAGTGTACCTTAATTTTTAGCTGTAGATTATAATAATGTAAAAAATTAAGCCGCCAAATCGTAATTGATCGCTTATTCTTTAAAGAATTGTAAACTATATTCGGTCCAAATGTAAATTCGGTTTGTTTTACTATTTTTATGCTCGAACCAATCAAATTTTTTACTACTTATGACCTCCACTTATCATTTAGGCTTACTTATTTTACGTATTAGTTTCTCCGGATTGTTGCTTGTACATGGCATCCCCAAATTGTGGGATGTACTACAGGGTGACTTTGGGTTTGGAGATCCCTTCGGAATAGGTGAACCCCTTACTAAAATATTGGCTATCATTGGTGAGGTGATATGCCCGCTTTTAATTATCATCGGTTATAAAACCAGGCTCGCTGCTATTCCATCCTTGATCACCATGGCGGTTGCAGCTTTAGTGATTCATGCAGATGATCCCTTCGGAAATAAAGAAAAAGCCTTACTATTTGGCTTTGCATTCCTGGTTATTGCCCTGGTGGGCGCCGGTAAATTTTCAGTAGATAAAAAATAACTATGCCTTTATTTACCAAATCGCTGAAATTAAGATCCTTCACAAATAAAAGAGTGGGGCGCTACTTATTGTATGCCCTGGGAGAAATTATTCTTGTGGTTGCCGGTATTTTAATTGCCCTTCAGATAAACAACTATAACGAAGAACGGAAGAAAGACAATCAAATTACCGCAGTTTTACAAAGCATTACCTACGATCTTGAGCAGGATACCCTAGCGGTAGGTGCAGCAATTCGGTACTACGAAGCCAGAGAATTAGTTGCCAGCGAGATTATAAACGACAAATACGACGAAGATTCATTTAGAACTTGTTTACTCTGTCCTACCTTAATTAGTACCTATGCTCCATTCAAGATAAACGATAAGGGTTACCTGCAGTTAAAGGATATTGTAGATTCTGTGGAAGAAAAGGATACCTTAACTGTTGAGATCGTTCAGTTTTACAATGCATTTGGCGCCTTATTATCCGATTTCGGGGAAGAGGTGAAAAATTTTACCATCGAAAATGTAAAAGAGTGGCGGGACGAACAACCGTGGTTTAGTAAGGTCACCTCGGGAAGACCAGACCCACAATTATACGAGTATATGAACAGTCAGTCGTACAAGAATAAGGTAGCTTATTATTATGCCATAGTGTGCAAAAATTACCTGAATATGCTCAGGGCATATAAAAACAACGCTTCCGAAGTGCTAAAAAGGATCAAGGAAAGGAATGCAAGTATGCTTACTCAAAAATCCTGACCAGCAGTTCTTTTAACAGATCTCCTTGTGGAATATTGGCTCCCCCCACCCCTTTACTTTTCATATCGATCTCACGTATATCGCTAATGATCCTGCTTACCTTTTTCATCGGGTAATTTTGTGCTGCCGTTTGATAATCTTTAATGAAATACGGGCTAACACCCAATTCGCGTGCAGCATGGGCGGGATTCTTCAAGGCATGATACTTTAGCAATTTGGAAAAGAAACTATAAAGCAAGGCTACTGTCATGACCAGCGGGTGATTTTTTGGATTTTGCCCGAAGTACTGTACAATAGTAAAGGCCTTGGTGATGTTTCTGGCGCCGATGGCATTTTGTAACTCGAAATTGTTGAAATCCTTGCTTATCCCAATATTCTCTTCAACTGCCTGCGGGGTGATCTGGGATCCCGAAGGAAGGATAAGCTGTAGTTTTTCCAATTCATTGTTCACCTTCCCCAGGTCGTTACCCAGGAATTCAGTGAGCATTTGAGCGGCCTTGGGAGTAATTGTGTATCCTTTTCCTGCCAGGACTCTTCTTATCCAATCCGGAACCTGGTTTTCGTACAATTTCTTGCTCTCGAAAAGCACCCCGTTTTTCTGGATGGTTTTAGAAAGTTTCTTTCGGGCATCGAGCTTTTTATATTTATAACAAATTACCAATACCGTACTAGGCTGAGGATTTTCGGCATAAGGGAGCAGATTCTCTATGGTTCTGGACAGGTCCTGTGCTTCCTTAACAACTACCACCTGTCGTTCGGCCATCATAGGATATCGCTTGGCATTGCTGATTATATCGTCTATACTAACATCCCTTCCGTAGAGTACCACCTGGTTAAAGCTTTTCTCTTCTTCAGAAAGTATACTGTCCTCAATAAATGAACTAATACCATCTATATAATACGGCTCTTCCCCCATTAAAAAATATATAGGAGCCACCTTCCCCTGTTGAATATCTGCAACTATTTGTTTGGCTTTCTCTATGGGCACGTTATGGTTATAAAGGTTTTATTCTGAATTAAATAAATCTGTTTAACTTCAGCGGTCATCGCAAGAACGAATATACTATTATCAAGACTTAATAATAGATTTAAAAAATTGATCTTTCTGCCGAATTGAACATATTTGAAACTTTCTCGATTAACCCTATTAAGAGCACTTCAGATGAGGCATTTTACTACCTTTGCTGTATGCAGAAGCTCAATTTTCCAGATTATGATTTTCGATTCAAAAATAGGGAAAACAAACCGTTGATCTTCGATGTGATTAGAAAAAAGTTTGTTGTTCTCAATCCGGAAGAATGGGTGCGACAACATGCAGTACATTACCTCCATCATGAGTTGGGTTACCCATTATCTCACATTAATGTAGAAAAGCAGATCGCTGTACATAACACCATAAAACGTTACGATATAGTAGTTTTCAGACCTGATGGCAGCATACATATAATAATCGAATGTAAAGCGACTAGTGTACCTATTACCCAGGATACTTTCGACCAGATCGCTCGTTATAACTTTGCTCTGGACGCCAATTATCTTATGGTGAGCAACGGCCTGGAACATTTCTACTGCAAAATGGATTTTGATGAGGACCGTTACCTGTTTTTGCGTTCGCTTCCACCTTATGATAAAAAATAAACTCTTTACTTTGCCTTTATGACCATAGCTGTTGTGATCTTAAATTGGAATGGAAGAGCTTTACTGGAGCAATTTCTGCCTTCGGTGGTTAAATATTCTTCGGAGGCAAATGTATATGTGGCTGATAATGCCTCTACAGATGATTCGGTTGTATTTGTTACCAATAATTTCCCTTCAGTAAAAATTATACAAAACCAGGAGAATGGTGGCTATGCCAGGGGATACAACCAGGCATTAAGTACACTTACCGAGGATATATTCGTACTTCTCAATAGCGATGTGGAAGTTACAGACGGATGGCTAGAGCCCGTAATTTCGGTCTTTGTGGATGAACCCAAAACGGTGGCTGCACAACCTAAGATCCTGGATTTTAAGGACCGGTCGAAATTTGAATATGCCGGTGCGGCCGGTGGTTTTATCGATAGTTTGGGATACCCGTATTGCCGAGGCAGGATATTTCAAACCATTGAAGCAGATCACGGACAGTATAATGATGTAATTCCCGTTTTTTGGGCCACAGGAGCCAGTCTATTTATAAGAAGCAGCAGTTTTCGTGAGGTACAAGGTTTTGATGAGGACTTCTTTGCGCATCAGGAAGAGATCGATCTATGCTGGCGACTTCAGGCATTAGGTGGGACGGTAATGTATGTAGGGACCTCTAAGGTCTATCACGTTGGAGGTGCCACCCTGGAAGACTCTAATCCAACAAAAACCTTTTATAATTTTCGGAACACACTTTTTATGCTTCTGAAAAATGTAAAAGGACCTAAAGTGTATGGTTTGATCGTGCTTCGAATGATCCTCGATGCACTTGCCGGGCTTCAATTTCTATTCAAGGGACAGTTTGGGCATTTTTTTGCTATCCTGAAGGCACATTTCAGTTTCTACAGTTTCTTCCCCAGATTTCTGAAAAAACGTAAGAAACACGCTACATCACTGGATTATTCGAAAATAAAGTCTGTAGTTTGGAGGTACTTTATTTTAAAAAAACGTAACTTTAACGAACTCTGATAATTTTTACTTAAATTATTGTTAAGACCGAATTTGGAGCCTTCCGAATTCATAATTTTGATCAACCAAATAAATAATCATAACATGAAAAAGCTCTTAATACTAGCCGCGTGTACGGGACTGTTATTCACCTCTTGTGTGTCGAAAAAACAGTATGCCGAACTTGAAGCAAAACAAAAGAAAACACAAGATCTATTAAATACAGCAACGGTAAAATTGAACAGCTGTCTTACCGATAAAGCAGCAGCTTTAGCTAGGGTACAATCGCTGGAGGAGCGTTTAGCCGATCTGCGAAAAACAAACCAGGATCTCATCCAGAGTTCCAAAGATCTTACCATGCTTACACAGCAAGGTGCTACGAATCTGGAAAAATCCCTGGAAAGCCTGAAGGAGAAAGATCTTAAGATCTCCAGACTGCAGGATGCGCTTAACAAAAAGGACAGCGTTACCCTGGCACTTGTAACCAGTTTGAAGAAAGAAGTTGGACTTAACGATCCGGATATCGAGATCAATGTTGAAAAGGGTGTTGTTTTCATCTCACTATCGGATAAAGTATTATTCCGTTCAGGATCCTACGAACTATCATCAAGAGCTAACGAGATCTTAGGAAAAGTAGCTACCGTTATTAACAGTAAGCCCGATTTTGAAGCCATGGTTGAAGGTCACACAGACACGGTACCATACAAAAGCGGTGTTCTACTGGACAACTGGGACCTTAGTGTGAAACGTTCTACATCAGTGGTAAGAAAATTGCAGGAATTAGGGGTGAGACCATCACAGCTGATCGCCGCCGGACGTGGAGAGCATGTACCACTAGTGGACAACAACACTGCCGAAAATCGCGCTACCAACAGAAGAACTAAAATTCTTGTTCTACCTAAGATCGATCAGTTCTATACCATGATCGAAGAAGAACTTGAAACCCTGTCTGCGGCAGACGGCAACTAAACTCTCTGATCATAACTAATATAAACCCGGGCAGCAGTCCGGGTTTTTTTTATTTTTTTTCTTGAAAAGACTGTAACAGCCTTTACGAGTAATCGTCTTATGATACGAAAGACTCCCCTTACTAACCGATACAAATAAAAATGGAGCCGCATTATCAATTTACAGACGACGCTTTCGAGAAGCAATTCAAGCATGGCTTGTTACATCCAAGCTATTTCACCCATGAAGCGCATTTACGACTCGCATGGATTCATATCACAAAATACGGACTGGAAAATGCCATCGAAAATATCTCAACTCAATTAGAGGCTTTTACTAAGTTGAACAACGAAGAAACGAAGTATAACAAGACCGTTACTATTGCGGCAGTTCGTGCTGTTTTTCATTTTATACTGAAATCCAGATCGGACAATTTCAGGGATTTTATCGATGAATTCCCAAGACTACTTTTCGAGTTTCGGGATCTCTTAGGCTATCATTATGCCTTCAATATCTTTGATTCTGAAGAAGCCCGAAAAACATATCTGGAACCTGATCTTTTGCCTTTCGACTAAACCTTAGATCTCTAAACTCCCCTTCCCTTCTCTAACCAGAAGCGGTTCATCACCTGTAAGATCGATCACTGTAGAAGGAATATTACCACCGTATCCTCCGTCGACGATCACGTCTACCTTTTTATTCCATTTCTCGAAGATCAATTCGGGGTCTGTGGTATATTCGATCACCTCATCTTCATCTTTTATAGAAGTGGATACGATAGGGTGACCCAGTTCGCGAACTAAAGCTCTGGCAATGGAGTTATCCGGAATCCGGATTCCCACTTCCTTCTTTTTTTTAAATGCTGAAGGTAAATTGTTATTTCCCGGTAGAATAAAGGTATACGGGCCGGGTAAGGCGCGCTTCAGTAATTTAAAGGTAGCAGTATCGATCTGTTTCACATAATCCGACAAATTACTCAGGTCTTCACAGATGAAGGAGAAGTTGGCCTTCTCAAGTTTTATACCTTTTAACTGAGCCAATCTTTCCAATGCCTTGTTGTGGGTAATATCGCATCCCAAGGCGTAGACCGTGTCGCTGGGATAGATCACCAGGCCTCCCTGGCGGATAATATCCACTACCTTTTTTATATCCTTCGGATTAGGATTTTCCTCGTATAAACGAATGAACAGCGCCATAGAATTAAGATACGAAATTTTAAAATACCAGGTGTAATTTTTTCTACTTTAGGAGTCCAGCACCTTAAGTTTCGCGAAGCGTAATAATAACTTTTTCAGGCCCCCATTCTCAAAAAGAATTTCTGCCTTGGTATCGGCACCTACTCCTTCTATTTTTAAAATTTTTCCCTGACCGAAGCGTACGTGCTCTACCATGGTTCCTTCCGATAGATTTGCTTTTTCCGGGTCGAAATTCTTATTGGTATCACTGGACACCGGTTTTAAGCGCCTAAGTTTTCTCAGTTGTGCCTCTGTAGGTCCTTTTGGAGGAACCCCCGAACTTGGCTTGCGCATACGTAGTTTGCTCTTATCAACCTCTCCAAAAATATCGGTATCTATCAAAGGTTTATAGCGATTCTCGGTAATGGGTGTGAGGTAGTCCAGAAACTGGTCCTCGATCTCTTCGATAAACCTACTAGGTTCAGCATCAATTAATTTACCCCATCTGTACCTGCTTTGGGTATATGTGAGATAGGCTTGTTTTTCTGCTCGAGTCAAAGCCACATAAAAAAGTCTCCTTTCCTCTTCCAACTCAGAACGGGTGTTCATACTCATAGCTGAAGGAAACAGATCTTCCTCCATCCCAACTATATAGACATAAGGAAATTCCAGGCCTTTGGCCAGGTGAACGGTCATTAAGGCAACCCGGTTATCATCTCCTTTCTCATTGTCCAGGTCTGTTGCCAGGGCTACATCTTCCAGAAATTCGGCAAGGGATCCTGTAGTATCGGCCAGTTCCTTCTGTTCTTCAACAAAGTCACGCATCCCGTTCAGAAGTTCTTCGATATTCTCGATCCTGGCAATTCCTTCCGGGGTACCATCCTTCTTTAATTCCTGGAGCAGGCCAGTCTTTTTGGTAACGTGTTCCGCGATCTGAAAAGCATCGTAGCCCTGGTTGAGTACCTGGAAACTTTCGATCATAGTAACGAAATTTTGCAGCTTCCCTTGGGTGCCTTTGTTTATCTTCAGGTCGATCTTGTCGATATGTTTCATCACTTCAAACATAGACCTATCGTAATGATTGGCAGCAACTATTAACCTGTCAATGGTGGTTTGACCAATTCCCCGGGCAGGATAATTGATCACACGCTTCAGCGCTTCTTCGTCTTTCGGATTTAAAATGAGACGCAAATAAGCCAGAACGTCCTTGATCTCTTTTCGCTGGTAGAATGAGAGTCCGCCGTAAATTCTGTAAGGAATATCCTTTTTCCTCAGGGCATCTTCAATTGCCCGCGATTGGGCATTAGTGCGGTATAAAACGGCAAAAGAATCGTATTTCAACTGATGGCTCATGGCGTTCTCGAAAATAGAACTCGCCACAAAGCGGCCCTCATCCCCATCGGTCATGGTTCTGTTTACCAGGATCTTATTTCCTTCATCGTTGGCTGTCCAAACCACCTTCTCCAGTCGCTGCTTATTCTTCTCAATAATACTGTTGGCAGCATTGACAATATTTTTCGTGGAGCGGTAATTCTGTTCCAACCTATAGACCTTCACATCATCGTAATCCTTCTGGAAATTCAGGATATTGTTTATGTTGGCTCCACGGAAAGCATAAATACTCTGGGCATCATCACCTACTACACAAATATTCTGAAACCGATCACTTAGGGCTTTTACGATGAGGTACTGACTGTGATTTGTATCCTGATACTCATCCACCAGGATATAGCGAAAACGATTCTGGTATTTAGCAAGCACGTCCGGGAAGCGGTTCAGAAGTTCATTGGTTTTTAGAAGCAGGTCGTCAAAATCCATAGCGCCCGCCTTAAAACATTTATCCACATAGGCCTGGTAAATATCTCCAAGCCTGGGCATTTTCGCCATAGCATCGGCCTCCTGCAATTCCGAATTATTAAAATAAGCCTTTACCGTGATGAGACTATTTTTGTAAGAGGATATTCTCGAGTAGACCTGCTTATATTTATAGATATCCTTATCCAGCTGCATCTCCTTAATAATACTGCGTATCACACTTTGAGAATCCTGAGTATCGTAAATCGTAAAATTAGAAGGGTAGCCCAGCTTATCTGCTTCAAACCTCAGAATCTTGGCGAAAATACTGTGGAAGGTACCCATCCAAAGATTTTTTGCCTCACTACTACCCACGATCTGCGCGATACGTTTTTTCATTTCCCGGGCCGCCTTATTGGTAAAAGTAAGTGCCAGAATATTGAACGGGTCCACACCCTGCGACATTAAATAGGCTATGCGATAGGTTAAAACACGCGTTTTGCCCGATCCCGCACCTGCAATAACTATCATTGCACCTTCTCTCTGAAGTACAGGAGCCAGTTGGGCCTCATTGAGTTGTTTTAAATATGCTTGCAAATCGTGAAGTTTCTGAAGCCGAAAAATACTGAAATTACCAAGAATTATCAGTCCCGGGACACATAAATTATAAACAAAAGGTTCTGGTTTTTGTTTTGCTGAAAATCAATTATCTTTAGCTGAACTTTTTACCATATGATACATAAATTTACCTTGGTGCTGGTACTTTTCGGGATATGTTTTGCCCAGGCACAAATGAACAAGGATGTTTTAACCGACATTGAGAATATTGAAGAACAAGTTATAGAATGGCGACGTTTTTTTCACCAAAACCCGGAACTTTCCAACAGAGAATTTAATACTGCCAAAAAGATCGAGGAACATCTTCGGTCCTTAGGTATGGAAGTACAAACAGGCATAGCTAAAACCGGTGTGGTAGGCATTCTAAAAGGTGAACAGCCCGGCAAAGTAGTTGCCTTACGTGCCGATATTGACGGCCTTCCCGTCACCGAAAGAAACGACCTCCCCTATAAAAGTGAGGTGAAATCCACCTTTTTAGACACAGAAACCGGGGTGATGCACGCTTGTGGTCACGATACCCACATTGCCATCCTTATGGGTGTAGCGGAAGTGCTTTCTGCCAATAAAGACAAGATCAAAGGTACAGTAAAGTTCATTTTTCAGCCTGCAGAAGAAGGCCCTCCTCCGGGAGAAGAAGGCGGTGCCAAGCTAATGATAAAGGAAGGGGTATTAAAGAACCCAGATGTTGACGCCATTTTTGGACTTCATATAAATTCTGGAACACCCGTTGGAACAATAAAATATAAAAGTGGTGGTACCATGGCAGCTGTAGAACGCTTCGTGGTTACTGTAAAGGGAAAACAAACCCATGGCTCGGCGCCCTGGTCTGGAGTAGATCCCATATTAATTTCTGCGAAGATCATTGATGGCTTCCAGACCATTATAAGCAGAGAAGCACCTTTGGTTGAAGAAGCGGCTGTGATTACTGTTGGAAAAATCACAAGTGGAGTACGGTTTAACATTATACCCGAAAGTGCAGAGATGATAGGAACCGTGAGGACACTCGACCCTAAAATGCGGGAACTGATCATGCGACGAATGAATGAAATGGCAAGAGATATCGCTAAGGCTTATGGCGGAGAAGCTACCATCGAATGGCAAAATAATACGGTGGTAACCTATAATGATCCGGAGCTCACCTCACAGATGCTACCTACGCTTCAGAAAATAGCCGGCCCTGAAAACGTAATTACCATGAATGCTACTACCGGAGGTGAAGACTTTTCCTATTTTCAGGAGATCGTTCCCGGTTTTTATTTTTTCCTTGGAGGAATGACACCTGGTAATACATCTTATTACCCACATCACACCCCGGATTTCCTAATCGATGATAGTGGCTTATTACTTGGAGTAAAAGCTATGACACAACTTTCTTTAGATTATTTAAACGCAAATTAGATGGATGCAGTTTTCGAATTATTAAAATCAATTCCCTGGTGGGTGTGGATATTGATCCTTCTGGCGGTGATCGCAATTCGAGATATTTTTTTCAATAAGAAGCACACCATCCGGCATAACTTCCCTATAGTAGGGCATATCCGTTATATGCTCGAGAGTATTGGCCCTGAGCTACGGCAATATATTGTAGCCAATAATCGCGAAGAATTGCCTTTCAATAGAATAGAAAGAGGTTGGATCTATGCTTCGGCAAAGAATGAAAATAATTATGAAGGCTTCGGAAGTGATCGCGACTTCTATAAACCTAATTATATCTTTATAAATAATGCCCTGCTCCCTTACAAATTGCCGCCCAAACATCCTAACCGTTACGACCCTTATTTTGTGCCCTGTGCGAAGGTGATTGGCTTAGGGCGACGTAAAAGGCCCTATCGTCCGGCCTCTGTTATAAATGTTTCCGCTATGAGTTACGGATCTCTTTCTGCTCGAGCCATAGAGTCTCTTAACAGGGGTTGTGCCATGGCACATGCTTACCACAATACGGGTGAAGGAGGATTATCTGCCTATCATCGTAAGGGCGGGGATGTGATATTTCATTTCGGAACGGGATATTTTGGTGTCCGCGATGAACATGGGAACTTCAGTATGGAGAAACTAAAACAACTTGTTACCGATAATCCACAGGTAAGAGCTATAGAGGTAAAACTTTCGCAGGGAGCCAAGCCCGGGAAAGGTGGTGTACTCCCTGGCTCCAAGATCACCCGGGAGATCGCCGAAATCAGGGGAGTTCCTATGGGTAAAGATGTGCTCTCCCCTCCTACCCACAGCGCTTTCAGCAATATAGACGAACTGATAAATTTTGTGGAAGACATAGCAGCTGCCACTGGGCTATCCGTTGGGATCAAGTCGGCCGTTGGGAAGTTAGCCAGTTGGGAAGAACTCGCTACAAAGATGAAACAAAGTGGCCGAGGCCCGGATTTTATCACCATAGACGGAGGTGAAGGCGGTACCGGAGCAGCACCTCCCAGTTTTGCCGATCATGTTGCCTTACCCTGGGTGTTTGGCTTTAGTGATGTGTATAAGATTTTTCAGAAACATGAGCTTACGAGAGACATTGTATTCATAGGAAGTGGAAAGCTGGGCTTTCCAGCAAAAGCGGCCATGGCCTTTGCAATGGGTATAGATTGTATTAATGTGGCGAGGGAAGCAATGATGGCGATTGGCTGCATCCAGGCACAGGTATGTCACAACAATCATTGTCCCAGTGGTGTTGCTACCCAAAACAAATGGCGACAAAGAGGAATCAATATTTCAGATAAGGCCATACGAACCCATTTTTACTTTAAAAATTTCAGAAAAGAATTACTGGAAATCACCCACGCCTGTGGCTACGAACATCCATCCCAGCTTACCATGGATGATGTAGAATTTAGTTTAGGGGATCGT
Organism: Flavobacterium sp.; assembly: GCA_008501705.1. Lineage (GTDB taxonomy): Bacteria > Bacteroidota > Bacteroidia > Flavobacteriales > Flavobacteriaceae > Pukyongia. Next base: position 7,109 of record QQUG01000105.1, on the reverse strand, counting down.
AATCTTATTAAAACCCTTGCCGATTCATTCGCTTATCATAAAACCAGAGTTCCTTTTACCAGTGTTGAAGAATGTATGAAATGTGAGTACCTGGGTGGAAACTACCTGCCGAAAGAAGCGAAAAATATTGTAAAACGAGCTAAGGAAAAGAACGAAGTACGTTATTGATCTTCATGAAATAATTTAAGTATTGCTTTACGATGGGTTCTCGAAATGAGCACCCTGTGATCCTTTTCCAGTAGAAAATACCCTTCATTTTCGAAAGCACGAACATGTTCCAGGTTCACAATATGAGATTTATGGCATTTCATACTTCAAATTGTAGTAACATCTTGGGAATACTCATTCTAGACGCAGCAACAAAATCATCTATCTCAATAGCGTACTCCAATTTCTCTTTAAATCTTAGTTTTTCATTTTCGAGCTAATTTTGTAATAGTTCCACTTCATTAAAAATCGACACCTCCTTTTGTTTCGAGAGCTCAGAAACTGGTAGCAACAGTCTGGAGATCTTGATCAGGCGGATCTCGGCCGATTTTATCTCCCCATTATATGCGCAAAAATGAATAGCGAGGTTATTTGCCATCATTGTGATGCCATGAAATACTTATTTGGTTCGATGAACGTTATCTTGTGCAAATGGAAAAAAATCTTAAGTTTGCTGTAAGACCGTTAAATTATGGAAGATATTTCTCAGATACTGAACTACGTAGCCTACTTATTACCTGCCATAGTGGTTGGGATCATTGCTTACTACTTTTTCAAAGGCCATACGGCGAATGAAGAAGGCCGTCGCAGGTATTTAATTCAGAAAGAAGCCCAGAATAAAGTTCTACCTATGCGTTTACAGGCGTATGAGCGCATTACACTGCTTATGGAGCGCCTGGACCCTAATAAGCTACTTATTCGCGTAAAACCCTTCTCTGATGAGATAGAGAAGTACGAAACCCTGCTTATTAATAACATCGAACAGGAATTTGAGCATAATGTGGCGCAACAGATCTACGTTACCCCGGAATGCTGGAATCTGGTAAATGCTGCCAAAAACGCTACAATACATATTATTAGGCAGGCGGCTATGCACGAAAAGGACAACGGGGCCGACCAGATGCGGGAATATTTACTTCGGAATTTTATGGAAGAGATCACCCCGTCTCAAAAAGCCCTGGCTTATATCAAAAAAGAGGTAGGAGAACTATTTTAGGTATCCTGTGGGTGAATTTCGCTGGTTTCTTCATTCTGACTCTTAGCATACTGATATCCGCTATCCCACCACTTTGTCATTTGTTTTCGATCGAAAATTAACGAGTTCGTAGTGAGTACTGTTGGCGTATAATAGAAGTTTATTACGGCGTCGTGGTGTCCCGCAACAAATTTCCCAATTCGGATATTTTGTTTTTCCACCCGGTCCAGCATAAATGCGTGCATATTGGTTAGTAAGGAGAACGGATTCCTTGAGTGCATCCGATTATAATACGTCATTTCGGTTTCCAGAATAACAACATCCACAATAGTGGCACCCCTGTTGATGGCCTCCTCTATCGGTACCATACTCCCAAAGCCTCCATCTGCATACTCACAGCCGTCTTTCTTTACCAGGCTCATAAACGGTATATAATTACACGAGATCCATATCCAGTCACAGAAATCGCTATAACTAAAATCGTTTACCGATTTGTACTCTACCTGGTTTAAAGACAGGTTAGAGACTGTTACCACCACATCCTTGCTGCTTGCCTGTAACTGTTCAAATTCTTTCTCTGTCAGCGTATTGGAAATCAACGTCCTAAGATTATAACTCTCACCAAAAGTCTTACTACCTCTCCAAAAATTACGCAGCACCTTAAAGTGATCGATCCCGATCTGTTTTTCCCCAAATTTCCCTTTTTTCACTACAAAAGGGCGATGACTAAATATATCCTCCTGGCGTACCGAAGTATAGACTTTTTTAATTTTCTCTGGCATATCCAAGGCGAGATGAGAGATTAACAGGCTGCCGGTTGAAGTTCCTACGAACAACTGATAGTCGTGGCCTTTTTCCTGCATGAGATATTGAGCTACACCTCCTGCAAAGGCACCTTTGCTACCACCACCAGATATTACCATTGCTCGTTTCATTCTTTAAATTGGGTTTGTAGGAATTGTTGTTCCTTCTCAGAAAAACTATCCATCTTTTTTATGATTTCCTCTTTAGTTCCGGGATTTTTAATGATTTCTGAAAACAAGGTTCGGGATGCATTGCGAAACCTCCAGTTATGATGCACAGACGCATCAATGAGATTATCGAGTACTTCATCGTTGTAAAGCCGAAGCTCGTTTATATATCTGAACGCAAGTTGCCTTAGCTCGAAGCTGTATGTATTACCGGTATATCCTCTCAATTCGTTAACAAAGGTAGTCTTCTCTTCGGTTCGATAACCATCAGTGATAATAGCCAGGGCCAACCATAACTGCCGCACATTTTTGTCCTGAAACCCTTCTACCGAACGTGTAACATCCAAGTATCTCGACCGCTCCTCGGGAAATGAACTCCATAAGCTGTACAATGCAGCCTCAATAGTGACGTAACTAGAGTCCTGCAGCAATTTTTCGAATTTTGGTTTTAGCCGTTCCGAGACCCCATCCATAGAAACCGCCACAGCTTGCCTTATGTATAAATTTTTACTTTCCAATGCTTCTTCATAAAGAGCGTGGGTTACGAAGCGATCTTCTCCGGACAATTGATAAACCGCTTCCTGACCAATAAAATCGTTGCCACCTAAAATAGCATCCCGCAACTCTCCTATTTTTTGTAGTACCGGGGTAGCCCGTAAGGAAGATACCTGAAAATACCGATTCATGAAATCAGATTTCGACAGCGAATTAAACGCCTGCGAAGAATTAAAAGCCGTTTGTTTCAACCAATCCTCTTCCCAGCGATCTATATCCACCGTTGATACAGCACGTACCTCCCGCAGGAAATCGCTGGTGGTTACATTGCCGAATTTATTATTTCTTAGATAATTCTCTATTGCTTTTTTAAAAGCCTCATCTCCAATAAGCTCTCGTAAAACGTGCAATGCCCAGGCCCCTTTTTCGTAAAAGGTTAGCGAAGACGCCTTCGCATTTAAAAGAGATTCGCCTTTCCCGGCCTCGCTTAATTCTCTCAATTGCTCGGCAGTTTGATATAACTGCCAGTAATAATAATCACTACCAAACAGTTCTTTTTCCACAAGGTGAGCATAATAAGTGGCAAAGCCTTCCTGCAGCCAATGATGTTCCCCGGAGGTTTCGGTAACCAAATTCCCAAACCAGTGGTGTGCCAGCTCGTGAGCATTCACATTTATGTAATTTCTGTCGTTAAAGCCTATGGAGTCTACCACAAAGGCTTCAGAAAAAATAGTGGCAGTAGTATTCTCCATCCCGGCATATAGAAAATCCCGTACCGGAATTTGCTTATAATTTTGCCACGGATAAGGAATACCGATCTCCGCCTCCAGGAAGTCAAAGATCTCACGAGTATATCTGTAGGTAGGTTCAACCTTTAAAGAATCCTCGGATTTGTAGTAGAGCGATATGGGTATCCCCGACTGAGAATTTATCTCTTTTTTTCTGAAATCGCCTAAGGCCACGGCCACGAGATAGCTGGACATGGGTTGTGTCATATCAAATTGCCAGCCCCGGTTACTGACATCTATATTATTTACCTCCTTTAACGCCCCATTCGCAATTACGGTGGCCTGGGAATTGGCAATAATCTGAAGGTCGAATTCGATCTTGTCGTTCATATCATCTATGGAAGGCAGCCAGTGAGACGTATACTTACCCTGGCCCTGCGTCCAAATCTGATCGCCTGTAAAATAAAGCGTTTGCTGTGGGCTAGCTATATAACTAAAGCGGGCCTGGTACATCTTACCCGCTTTAAATTTACCAAGGATCCAAATTTTATCCTCGGAAGATTGCATCTTAAAGCCGCTGGAGGCTACATTGGTTATTTCCATAGCGACGGCGTCGAGATAAATAGAATCGGACGCTTTCTTTACATGAAATTCGACATCTAATTCACCTATAACCTTTTTCGTATCAGTTTCAAATTTTAGTGTTGCGTCTATCCTCTTGAAATCTACTATGTCTGTCTGTTGAGCATAACATTCCGAAGTAACAATAAGTATAAGAAGAAAGAGAAAATGTTTCATAAACTATGGAGTAGCAAATGCTCTGCCAAATTTAGTGATTTCGAAGGAGAGAAAGAATTAAAGAAAAATTGTGGGTCGATGCAGAAATTATTAATCATTGTTTTTATTCTGAAGAAGGATTATCCGGATCAGAAGTTTCTCTAAATCGAAGCAGGATGGGATTTCTACCTTCGGTCGAAATGACTAAATTCGTTTTATGAATACCAATTTCCTTCAAACTCCTATCGAATATCTAAAAGGCGTAGGGCCTAACAGGGCAGATCTCCTCAGGAAAGAGCTGGGTATTCACACTTTTCAGGATCTAATTAACCTTTTCCCTAATCGTTATTTGGACCGTACTCGCTACTATAAAATATCCGAATTACAAAAAACCAATGCCGAAGTACAACTCATTGGCAAGATCACACACATTAAGACAGTAGAGCAAAAACGGGGGAAACGCCTGGTTGCAACCTTTATTGATGAGAGTGGGAAAATGGAGCTGGTTTGGTTTCGCGGGGTAAAATGGATACGTGAAAACTTAAAGATCAATGTGCCTTATGTTATCTTCGGAAGGGCAAACTGGTTTAACGATCACTTTTCCATGCCTCATCCCGAAATGGAATTACAGGAAGAACATGAAAAAAGCTTGCGATCGGCTATGCAGCCAGTGTATCCTTCCACCGAAAAATTAAACAGTCGTGGCATCACCAACAGAGTGATCAATAAATTGATGCAACAGCTGTTTCAGGAATCTAAAAACAACTTTGCAGAGAGTCTTTCTGAAACCGTTTTACAGAGCCTAAAACTACTGCCTAAGAACGAGGCACTTTTCAATATACATTTTCCTAAAAATGCATCACTTTTAGCAAGGGCTCAATACCGATTAAAATTTGAAGAATTATTCTATATTCAGCTCCAACTTCTTCGAAAGAATCTTGTCCATAAATCGAAAATTAAAGGATATCCCTTTACAAAAGTAGGGGAGTATTTTAACACTTTCTATTCTGAACATTTACCCTTCCAACTTACCGCTGCACAAAAGCGAGTTATAAAAGAAATTAGAAAGGATGTGGGTAGTAATGCTCAAATGAACCGCTTGTTGCAGGGAGATGTTGGAAGCGGGAAGACCATAGTTGCGTTCATGTCAATGATTATAGGGATTGACAACGGTTTTCAAGCCTGTTTAATGGCTCCAACTGAAATTTTGTCAGTTCAACACTATAACAGTTTATTAGAATGGTGTAATAGTTTGAATATCAGTATTTCTATACTTACTGGTTCAACTACTACTTCAAATAGACGAGAAATTCATGAAAATCTTGAAAATGGCTCATTACAGATACTAATTGGTACTCATGCTTTGCTCGAAGATAAGGTAAAATTTAAAAATTTAGGCATAGCCGTGATCGATGAACAACACCGTTTTGGAGTGGCCCAAAGAAGTAAACTCTGGCAAAAAAATAAACGGCCTCCTCACATCCTGGTGATGACCGCTACCCCTATTCCCCGCACCCTTGCCATGAGTGTTTATGGCGACCTGGATATTAGTGTTATTGATGAACTTCCACCGGGTAGAAAATCCATTAAAACGGTACACAGATTTGATGCTAACAGACTCAAGGTTTTTCGCTTTCTGAAAGAGGAAATTTCCAAGGGCAGACAGGTGTATATCGTATACCCGCTTATAGAAGAAAGTGAAGCACTGGATTACAAGGATCTTATGGATGGATATGAGAGTATCGTACGAGAATTTCCATTGACGGCATATCAAATATCCATTGTTCATGGAAAAATGAAACCTGCCGATAAAGATTTTGAAATGGATCGATTTATAAAAGGGGAAACACAGATCATGGTCGCAACCACCGTCATTGAAGTTGGTGTTGATGTTCCAAACGCATCGGTAATGGTAATAGAAAGTGCCGAACGATTTGGTTTGTCACAACTTCACCAACTTCGCGGCCGGGTAGGCCGCGGTGCGGAACAGAGTTATTGCATCCTTATGACGGGACATAAACTCACACATGATGCGCGTACCCGGCTGGAGACCATGGTCCGCACCAATGACGGCTTCGAAATTGCAGAAATGGACCTAAAACTTCGTGGGCCAGGCGATCTAATGGGAACTCAGCAAAGCGGTGTACTTAATTTAAGGATCGCAGATATTGTAAAAGACGGGGAAATTCTTAAAATCGCCCGCTCCTACGCATTTCAAACCCTAAAGGAGGACCCAAAGCTTGAACGTCCAGATAACGCCCCCATAAAAAACACCTATTCTCAATTAGCTAAATACAGGAACATTTGGAATTATATTTCTTAGTTAAATAAGTACGTTTTCGCCATAAGTTTTTCACATTTAATACGTTATGATATAAGCCAACTAACTAATCCGATCGTGTATGATTGCCCGATTCACCATATTTATTCCTGTAATCGTACTTCTATTATTTGCACAGAGTGGTACGGGCCAAAATCCTATCTCCCCTGCCGATGGCGGTCATGAACAGTGGGAATTCGTGCTGGAAGGTTCGGGCGATGTGCTTCAAATAGCTTTACCCGCCGGTGCAGCTATGCTAACACTTATAAAAGGGGATTATCAGGGCACCAAACAACTTGCTTTCTCATACGGCACCACCCTCGCGCTTACTTATTCTTTAAAATATATCATCGCAAAACGCAGACCGGAGGGACGTGAGCAATACGACGCATTTCCCAGTGGTCATACAGCTTCTGCTTTCAGCGGAGCGTCTTTTATTCAACGGCGATATGGCTGGAAATACGGCTGGGCAGCTTATGTGCTGGCCGGAGTAGTTGGTGTTAGCCGCATGGAAGGCCCGGATGGCTATCACGATTTCTGGGATGTGTTGGCTGGAGCCACGGTTGGAATTAGTAGTACCTATCTGTTTACGAATAAATACAATGACCCGCCTGTCGACATCGGTTTTGCTTCCG
>QQUG01000167.1 GCA_008501705.1 Flavobacterium sp. | reverse complement strand
CAGATCCGAATCCGGTAGCAGCTCATGAAATTCTTCTGCCACTTCAGGAGGCGTGACATTATCTTGTTTCCCCCAAATAATACAGGTAGGCGTATTCATTTTGGGAAGGTCTTTAGACATATTATGCCGTATCGCGCTTTTAGCGATAGATAAGGTGCGTATTAGTTTGTTGCGATCGTTCACAGAGGCGTATACTTCATCTACGATCTCTTTGGTAGCGACCTTAGGGTCGTAGAATACATTTTCGGCCTTCTTCTGAATATAATCCCTGTCGCCGCGTTTCGGGTAGCTCTCGCCCATGGCGCTTTCATACAATCCCGAACTACCAGTGATCACTAGTGCTTTCACCTTTTCGGGGTACAATTTGGTGCAGAGTAAACCAATATGCCCGCCCAGGGAGTTTCCTAAAAGTATCACATTTTCGAAACCTTTATGGTCTATAAATTGGGCTACATATTCTGCAAACTTCTTTACATTGGTTTTTAGAATAGGCATGGTGTATATAGGTAATTCCGGGATGAGGATCTGATACCCTTTTGCAGGGAAAAATTCGGTCACGCCATCAAAATTACTAAGACCACCCATGAGCCCGTGTAGCACTACAATGGGAGTTCCCTCTCCTACCTCAAGATAATTGAATTTGCCTTCTTCGCGTACGTGGTTTGACATTCGGTCACTCGGTTAACAATCGCTAAAATACACAAAAATAGTTGAACTGTACGAGGGTTTTCAACTTCCATTTTCATGTGGATTTTCAGACCATATCTTGTCTGTGTCGGTAAGCAAGATACATAAGGGAACGATATAAAGAGAATCATAAGACACGCAAAATCAGCAACATACATGAAATAGGTGCCAGAGGTGTCAAAACTTATCAACAATGTGGTAAAAAGTGGGAAAAAGTGGTAAAAGTTATATATATTTGAATTTATAACTAGCGAAACCAGATTCTCCTAATGCTCAATCTAATAGGTACATACGAATGCAAAGCCGATGTAAAAGGGCGTGTTATGGTGCCGGCTGCTTTGAAAAAGCAATTGGCAACAGTGGCTCAGAACGGCTTTGTAATTAAGCGTGCTGTTTTTCAGCCTTGCCTGGAATTGTATCCTATGGACGAATGGCAGGCACTTATGCGTAAGATGGGTGAGCTGAACAGGTTTAATAGAAAGAACAACGATTTTATTAGACGGTTTACAGCGGGGGTGAAAACAGTAGAATTGGATGCGACCGGGAGATTAAACATTCCGAAGGACCTGGCATCATTTGCCGGAGTTGATAAGGAAATTGTGATCTCCTCTGCGATCAATATCGTTGAGATCTGGGATAAACAAAGATATGAACAAGCCATAGACGACGCTGCCAACGATTTTGCAGATCTGGCTGAAGATGTAATGGGCGATGCAAGCAATGCAGACCATGGAATATCATAAACCGGTACTACTTAGTGAAACGGTAGACGGGTTAAACATCCAACCTGAAGGGGTTTATGTGGATGTCACTTTTGGCGGCGGCGGGCATTCCAGGGAAATATTGAAACGACTGGGGGATACAGGCAAACTAATTGCCTTCGATCAGGATACAGATGCGCTTGAGAATGCTATCGATGACCCAAGGTTTTTGTTAATTAACGAAAACTTTAGGTTTCTCAAGCGCTTCTTACGTTTCTATGGATATAAACAGGTGGATGGTATCCTGGGAGATTTCGGGGTGTCATCCCATCAGTTCGATGTGGCAGAACGGGGATTTTCTACTCGCTTTGAAGCCGATCTGGATATGCGTATGAACAGGAACAGCGATTTCTCTGCCTACGATGTGATCAATACCTATGAGCAGAATAAACTGCGTTCGGTGCTGACAAATTACGGGGAATTGAGAAGTGCAGCCGGGATGGCAAGAATGATCGTAGAAGCGAGGGGAGAGGCACCAATAAAAAGCAGTGATCAGCTAAAAAAGGCATTGGGACGTTTTCTTCCGAAGCATAAAGAAAATAAGATCCTGGCACAGGTGTATCAGGCGATTAGAATTGAGGTTAACCAGGAACTGGAAGCCCTGAAGGAGTTTCTACTGCAAACCAATGAAGTGCTGAAACCGGGTGGTCGGTTGAGTCTCATCTCATATCATTCGCTGGAAGATCGACTAGTTAAGCGTTTTATGCGTAATGGGATGTTTGAAGGTGAGCCCGAGAAGGATGTCTTCGGAATAGCAGAAGTTCCTTTTAAACCTGTTGGGAAGTTTATAATTCCTTCGGAAGCGGAAATAGCTGAAAACCCCAGGGCGAGAAGTGCAAAACTTAGAATAGCAGAGAAACTGTAATGAAGAAGAGTTTTTATAACGTGGTAAAAGGTAAGTTCTTGGTAAGCGACGACGCTTTCCGAAACTGGCGTTTTATCATTTTCCTCTCCTTTTTAGCGCTCATTATGATCGCGAGCTCTCATAGCGCCGATAAGAAAGTGCACAGGATCGCTCAACTGAACAACGAAGTAAAGGAATTGAAAAGTGAATACGTGGATATCCGTATGAAACTCATGCAAACCAAAATGGAGAGCAGGATCATAAAGGCAATGGCGGCACGAGGTTTACAACCCCCGGTGACGCCACCTCAGAAAATAAGAATAATCACAACTAAAGAATAAAGGTGGCTATCGAAGATAAAAACATACTGAACCGCCTCTACTTTATCGCCGGATGTATGTTCATCTTCGCGTTTGCTGTAGCTTTTAAACTCATGAACATTCAGTTCGTGGAGGGTGATACATATCGCGAACTAGCCGAAAGGAACACCACTAAGAATTTCGAGATCTGGGCCAACCGTGGCAATGTGTATGCGGACGCCGGCAGCCTCCTCGCTACCTCGGTTCCTAAATACGAAATCCGATTCGATGCGGTTACGGTTTCTTCTCCCGATTTCAAGGAGAACCTTGTTCCGCTGTCTAAAGAACTTAGTAAAATGTTCGGAAAACCTGCTTCTTACTATCAGCAGCGTTTCCGTAAAGCTAGAGCCGACAAGAACCGATACCTGCTGGTAGCCAAGAATCTCGGTTATTCAGATTATATAAAGGTTAAAAACTTTCCACTCTTCAGAAAAGGGCCCTATAAAGGTGGGTTTATCATGGATCAAAGTACCGTGAGGGAACACCCTATGGGGAAAATCGGTGAACGCCTTGTTGGGAGTCAGAAACGCAACGAACCCGGAGTTTACGAAGTAGGGTTCGAGGGGGCGTTCAATCAATATCTTCAGGGAAAGAATGGCCGCAGGCTAAAACAAAAGATCGCTAAAGGCCAATGGAAACCGGTTTCAGATAATAATGAGATCGAACCCCAGGATGGTTTCGATGTGGTATCCACCATCAATGTTAACATTCAGGATATAGCGCATCACGCCTTGCTGAAACAGATGGAGATCTACGAAGCGGAACACGGATCTGTGATCGTAATGGAGGTTAAGACAGGCGAGATAAAAGCGGTTTCCAATCTTGGGCGCACTTCCGAAGGCACCTACTACGAAAAACTAAACTACGCTGTAGGCGAAAGTCATGAACCCGGCTCCACCTTTAAGGTGATGGCAATGATGGCTGCACTAGAAGACAAGGTGATCGATACAGCCACCGTGATCGACACCAAGAACGGAAGTAAACGCTTCTACGGACGGAATATAACCGATAGCCGTCGTGGTGGCTACGGAAAGATATCTGCAGCCAAAGCACTGGAAGTTTCTTCCAACATTGGTCTGGCTACCATTATAGATGAAGCCTACGCTAAGGATCCTCAAAAGTTTATCGACCGTTTAAAAAGCTGGAATCTTCATAATAAAATTGGTATTCCTATTCTAGGAGAAGGAAAACCCGAGATTCCCGGCCCGGGCCATCATAAGTGGAGTAAGAACGCTCTCCCGTCCATGGCTTACGGTTACAATTTAAGTTTAACCCCACTGCAAACCCTGGCTTTTTACAATGCGATCGCCAACGACGGGGTGATGGTAAAACCCAGATTTATAAAGGAAATACGCGCCTGGAACCAGGAGGTGGAGACCTTCGAAACCGAGATCATCAACGAAAAGATATGCTCTGATAAAACCCTGAAGGAGATCCAGGATATACTGCTCAATATTGTGAAACGCGGTACTGGTAAAAGCCTCTATTCTGAATACTTCTCCATGGCAGGAAAAACAGGAACCGCAAGAACAGAATATTGGTTGCCGGGTTGGGAAGAGGACAAGAAATATATTTCGTCCTTCTCCGGTTATTTTCCTGCTGAAGACCCCAAGTATTCCTGTATCGTGGTAATTCATAAACCCAGCACAAAGAAAGGCTATTACGGTGCAGATGTTACCGGGCCTGTTTTTAAGAGGATCGCACAGAAAATATTTACAGATTCACCACTTATAGACAAGGTGAGTGGAATAGAACAACAGGATGATCTCCTGTTGAGTGACTTTCAGAAATATTACAACAAGGTACAAGAAGTTAACCCGGTTAAAGTCCCAAATGTTGATGGTATGGCGGGAATGGATGCAGTCTCCTTGCTGGAAAACCTGGGGATGCGGGTGGAGATAAAGGGCAACGGGACCGTAGTGGAGCAATCGGTAGCTCCTGGTTCAGAATTTAAAAAGCGCCAGATAATTGTTTTGACATTAAAATGATCTATTTAAAAGACATACTGTATAAGGTTCCTATTGAGAAAACAATAGGAGCAACAGCTGTGGCAATAAATAACCTTCATTTCGATTCGAGGAAGATCGAATTAAATGATGTGTTCGTTGCCATACGCGGCAGCTTGTCCGATGGTCATGATTATATTAAAATGGCAGCCGAAAAGGGTGCGCTAGCCATAATATGTGAAAGCTTGCCGGAGTTGATCATCAACGGTATCACCTATGTGCAGGTAGCCGATAGTAACAAGGCACTCGCTCTGATGGCAGACAATTATTATGAGAACCCGTCTCATTCGTTGAAACTCATTGGAGTAACCGGCACCAACGGTAAGACCACCATCACCTCCTTACTGTACGATCTATTTAAAGCCGCCGGTTACGAGACGGGTTTATTGTCTACTGTAAAGATCATGGTTGGTGAGAAAGAATTTCCAGCCACACCCACCACACCAGACCCTCTTACCATTAACAGCTATCTGCGA
>QQUG01000143.1 GCA_008501705.1 Flavobacterium sp. | reverse complement strand
TGCACTGAAATTGGTTAGCAAGTTACAAACTTGCCCTAGCATAGAAGAAGAACAATCCTTCGATCTGCTTATATGGGAATATAAATTACACCGTAACAAGCTTAAAAACAAAAAAGCGGAAGAGGCCCTGTTGAAAGCCCTGGCATTATTAACCCGTTCCCATATGCAATCCGATCTCGATTTCGAATTGCTGCTGTTAGAGCATTATGCCTTACGTGGTAAAAGACACGAATTCGAGACACTGAACAAAAAACTTGAACCAGTGATCGAGAGATTGAAATCTGATCGCTCGGCATTTAAAGGAAGGTATTACCTGAGCAGACACTATGGGATGGACGCAAATTCCTACCCGGTGGAGCGCATAAATTTTCTTCATCAGGCACTTGAACAATTTGAAGTGAGCGACTCTATCTCTGTTTATTATCTGGGCAATACCTTGCGCGCCCTGGGTAACCTCAACAGGACACATGGCGATTATGATAAATCGGCCTCATTCTATACGAGGGAACTGGAATTATACAGCACTCATTACCCCGAAGATCATTTCAATATCTCCATCTGTAATTACAACCTGGGAGGTGTTTATTATGAGAAACTGGAATATCAAAAAGCCCTGGATCACTTCCTGAAAGCGCATCGTATCTGGATTAAAACCTATAAGCCCGACAGCCACAGAATGAGAAGCCTGAATGAGGCAATTGGAGATATGTACTGGGAGTTGGACCATCATGAAAAGGCTCTGGAATATTTCAATTATGCGGTTCCTTTTCAAAAACAAGTGAACAACGACAGTAGCGAGAACACCCTGGCTTTGGCCGACAGTCTTCTTCAATCCGGTAATTACGCTTCTGCCATGAAATACTATGAAGAAGCCGTAAAATGGCGCGAAAAGACCTTCGGGAAGGATCATCTGCTTACCGGGGCGTGTAAAAATTTTGTTGGTAGGGCGCTTCATGCCGCAGGTGATGTACACGCCTCTCTAAATGCCTACCAGGAGGCAATTAACATCCTTGTTGCAGATCTAAATAATACTTCCTGGTATGCCAATCCCGACATCAATATGCAAATCCAGTCGGGACAGTACCTGCTGGATGCACTAACCGCTAAAGGTGAATTATTAAAGGAATTATACCGCGAAACTTCTAATAGGAATGATCTGATCGCCGCTTTGGACACCCAGGAAACGGCGATACAATTACTGGAAAAGATCAAAAATAGCGAGATGTCCACAGCCAGCAAATCCTTCTGGACAACCAAAACCATCAATCTTGTGGATAGCGCCATTGATACGGCCCTGCTTCTAGAGTCGGTAACGGGCGACCGTGAGTATATTGCTACAGCCTTCAATTTTACCGAAAGAAGTAAAGCATTATTACTCCTTGCCTCCTTAAATGATCAGGAAGTGAATTCGTTTGCAAATATTCCGCAGGAAATAATTCAGAAGGAAAAAGAATTAAAGGCCGGCATCACCGAATATGTGGGCCGCATTGAGACCGAAGAAAAACGCTGTGCTGAAGTACGCGACAAAATACTTAAACTATACACAGGAAAATTACACTCCCTGCAGAACAAGTATGACCTGCTTATCAATGAGATCGCCCGTAAGTACCCCGAATACTATGAACTAAAATACGATGTGAAAATAGCTTCCATAAAAGAGATTCAGAAGAAATTACTGAACAACAAGAAGCTAATAATAAGTTATTTTTCCGGGGAAGTGCAGACTTATGTATTCCGAATTAGTTCTAAGTCGTACGAGGTACGCCGTATAGAAAACACGGCCGAGCTAAATACGAAAATGGCCGGGCTTTTTGAGATGGTAAGCGGCCGGCAGGCGGTAATGAGCGATCCAACATCTTTCAAACAATACACGACCCTGGCGTACGAGTTGTACCTCGATCTCCTTCAACCGGAATTAACAGCTAATGAAAACCTAAATCAGCTAATTCTCATTCCCGATGGAAATATCTCGTACGTACCCTTCGAGAGTTTGCTTACCAATGCAGCAGATCACGAGTCGATCAACTACAGGCAACTACCCTACCTCTTTAAAAAATACGCAGTTTCATACAGCCCGTCGGCCTCTATCGCTCTTGTCAATAACCGCGTGAAAAGCAGAGGTTCTGGCTACTACGGATTTGCACCCGATTACAAAAGTGAAAGTGATAATGAACTAAGAAAAAAACCAGCCAATCTGAGATTTAACCAACCGGAAGTAGAATACGCCGGTGAGCTTTTTAAAGGTGAGATCTGGAAAGGAGAAAATGTTACAGAGGAGCTATTAAAACGCAACTCCACCCAAGCCGGAATATTACATCTGGCGATGCACGGACAGGTGGAAGACCAGCATCCTATGTTATCCAGATTATTCTTTAATAGCTCTGAAAACGAGGATGGAATGCTGCATATTTACGAAGTCTACAATCTTAGTATACCTGCCGAACTCGTTATATTAAGTGCCTGTAATACAGCATCCGGAAAATTACACAGGGGTGAAGGCATAATGAGTTTGGAAAGAGCCTTTCAGTATGCTGGGAGCAAATCGCTATTGGCTACCCTATGGAGTGTGGATGACGCAGCCTCATCGAGGATCACACAATTGTTTCTTCAGAATCTTAAAAACGGGATGCCCAAGAATATTGCGCTACAACAGGCAAAGATCACATTTTTAGAAACTGCAAATCCCGAAAAACTACATCCATTTTACTGGAGCAGTTTCAGGTTGACAGGTAACACCGGATCTTTGAGTCGCGGACTCCAACCCTACTATTATGGGATAGGTATCGGTTTCCTGGTAATTATTACGGCCTTGTTCCTTTTCAGAAGAAAAAAGAGAAAATAAACAAACTAATGATCAATCTTGGTATTTAATATTTTCTTGGCCTTGCGGTGATTATAGGTCTTATTCTTTACGATCTCTTTTAAAATCTGTTTGGCCTCATTCTTCCTTCCATTCTTGAGTATGGCAAGTGCATAATACCAATTTGCCTGTTCTTTATAGTCTGAAGTTTCCAAACGTACTTCATTAAAATAATAGGCAGCATCAATATAATCGGGATGCTCAAGTTGTAAATAACTCATCCCCTGGTAGAATTCCCGGGTTGTAAAATGAACCTCATCATTTTGTGATATCTCAAAATATCGCAGGGCTTCTTCGTAATTACCGGCGTAGTAATTCTCTACTGCCTTATTCCAGTTCTCAGACCCTTCATCGGCATTATCCCTAATCACAGAAGGTGGATCATAGGGTTCGTAATAGCGGTCGTAAATTTCCGTGGTGGTCATGCTGCCACTCAGGTTAAAAAACAGGCTTACACCTAAGATCACAACAAGTAATGCCGCCACTGCCATCAATGGCCGGGGTTTTAATCTTTTAACCGGAACTTCGGTTCTCGCCTTTTCCTCTATATCCTTTAACGTTGACTGTAATTCGAGCCTTCCCACCTCATCGATCAATTTGTGAGCGGCGAGCGTAGCCTGGTATGCATCGTTAAACCCGGGATCATGTTCGAGCCTGTGCTCGAAATCCTTCCGCTCTTCTGCACTCATATCACCCTGGATATAACGGTCTATTTCTATTTCGTATGATTCATTCATTGGATCTTAGTATTTTTATGAGAGCAGGGCGTTTACTAATTAGTTCTCTTAATTTTTTTATGCATTTATATTTTTTATTCCGAACAATTTGATCACTACTGAAATTTCCTGCCGCTGCAATATCCTTCATGGAAGTGTTATGGTAAATGCTTTCCACGAGAATCTTTTTACAATCCTCACCCAATAGACCGATCACTTCCAAAACCTGAGCTTTATTTTCATCGCTAATGATAGTTGCAAGTTGTCCCTGTTCTTTCTGTTCACTCAGATCCAGGGAATTGTGATGTTCTGCTCTCACCTTGTCTTTTTTTATCTGGTTCAGCCACTTAAATCGCGCAATTGAATACAAATACGTACTAATAGCACTTTCACCTTTAAAGATATCATCCTTCACATTTTCATAGAGGGCTATTACACTCTCCTGAAAGATATCTGCAGCTTGTTCAGTGGTCCCACTATTAGATAATACATATCCGAATATCCTCCCCCTATTTTGTCGATATATCATTTCTAGTGCCCGGTTTCGCCCGGGATTTCCACTTTTTAGTAGATCTAATATCGCGTTATCTGATAGTGGTTTTTTGATAGTATGTAAGTTTTGAGAATCGCTTTGTAATAAAAATATCAAAAAAAATGCACAATGAAGGTTACAAATCCTATCCGGCAGTTTACATAGCAGTAAAGAAACCCAAAATTATGTAACCCCTTAAAAATTTAATTATGACAAAAAACAAACTAAAACATCTAATTATCTGCGTGATCTGGCTTTCCGGAATAACCGTTTTTGGGCAACAAAATACAGTCACCACGGGAGGAGATGCCAGCTCCACGGACGGTTCGGTGAGTTATTCCATTGGACAGCTGGACTATGTAGAAGCCAGTGGAACCGGAGGAAGTGCCAGCCAGGGTGTTCAGCAACCCATCGAAGTTATTATCCTGGGCAGCGATGATTATGAAGAAATAAGCCTGATCGCCGCCGTATACCCCAATCCAACGGTGAACCGAGTAACTCTAACGGTTCAAAACATGGACAAGGCAGGTATGGAATTTCAATTGCACGATTTGTCCGGGAGATTACTTCAGAAGGAGGTAATTAACCATAGCAACACCTTCGTATCTATGGAACATCTGTCATCATCCACCTATTTTCTGGCTGTATTGAAACATGGATCAGTTCTGAAAACATTTAAAATAATCAAACACTAAAAATTTTAATTATGAAAAATATTACAATTCTTTTAATCGCTTTGCTCAGCTGTATTGGCATTTGGGCGCAAACACCGGAAAAAATGAGTTTTCAGGCTGTAGTGCGCGATGCAGCCGGTGACCTTATAGCAGATACAACCATTGGGATGCAAATAAGTGTGCTTATGGGCTCGCCAACAGGAACAGCAGTTTATGTAGAGACCCATACACCTACTACCAATACCAATGGTCTTGCTACCGTGGAGATCGGAGATGGAACTGTTGTTAGTGGAAGTTTCTCGGCTATATTCTGGGAATTAGGATCCTATTACCTTAAAACCGAGATCGATCCCGCCGGTGGCACATCTT
>QQUG01000215.1 GCA_008501705.1 Flavobacterium sp. | reverse complement strand
CTCATTAAGCCTGTTCTATTATTCGTATTTTTGTTTTACAAATGTAAGTAATACTATCCATGTTCACAGGAATAATAGAAACTCTCGGAACCATTTCAGAAATAAAGAGAGAGGGCGATAATCTTCACCTGGAAATACAATCAAATATAAGTAATGAACTTTCTGTGGACCAGAGTGTTTCGCATAATGGGATCTGTTTGACCGTGGTTGAAGTTAAGCCCGAAAGTTATGTGGTAACAGCTGTAAAGGAAACTTTGGAAAAGTCCAACCTGAGCGAACAAAAGGTGGGTAGCCTTATTAATCTCGAGCGTGCTATGAAACTTGGTGATCGTTTAGACGGTCATATTGTTCAGGGGCATGTAGATGAAACAGGAATTTGTACCGAAATACGCGAAGCCAATGGAAGCTGGTATTTTACTTTTTCATATAATTCAGAAAATAAAAACATCACTATCGAAAAAGGTTCTATTACGGTGAATGGTGTAAGTCTTACAGTTGTAAATTCGGAAGCAGACCAATTTAGTGTGGCTATTATTCCATACACCTATGAGCATACTAATTTTAAGCAACTAAAAAAGGGGGATAGTGTAAACCTGGAATTTGATGTTGTAGGAAAATACGTAAAACGGCTTATGAGCGCGTTCTAGCAAGGCGTATTCTTTTCAAAACAATATAAGATCCATAGATCAATCCGGCTAGCAATAAGAGAATAATCCCACTGTCCAAAGGGAGTTCAGGTGGGGGTGTAGGCGGAGGAGGCGGAGGTGTGTCTACCTGCGCATGCATAACAGTACCGTTTAGTAAACTAAGTACTATGGCTAGTATGGCTACGATTTGGGGTCGCATATTCAGCGTCTAAAGTAATAATTTTTTTTAAACAACAAAGAAATTATCGGATTATCAGAATTTTAATAACTCCTAATTCCCTGTATTTATTGTCCTTTTGACAAATTTTCTGGTCCTGCTCGGGCAACCATTTCCTCTCCTCTGGTTCCTACTGCCCTGCAGCGCTCGTTTCAAAAATTCGTGGTCCCACTTGGGCTCGAACCAAGGACCCCCTGATTATGAGTCAGGTGCTCTAACCAGCTGAGCTATGGGACCAAATAAGATGCAAAAGTAAAATACTTTACATTTCCTGCAAACAATTTACAGTATAATTACGATTCGTTAAAAGATGGATCGACGTCCTGACATAGCTCCACAAGTACTCCATGAGACGATTTTGGGTGCAAAAAAACCACCCATTTATTATCGGCACCACGCTTGGGCTCTTTATTGAGAACGCTAAACCCTTCTTTTTCGAGTCGTTTAACTTCGGCCTTGATATCGTCTACTGCAAAGGCGATATGATGTATTCCTTCCCCCCGTTTATTTATAAATTTTGTGATCGCACTCTCTTCGGAAGTGCCTTCCAACAACTCAATTTTACTTTCACCGCATTTAAAAAAGGAAGTTGTAACTCCCTCCGAAGCAACTTCTTCAGTTTTATAATGTTGGTAACCCATGAGTTTTTGATAGACTTCATTGGCGGCAGACAGATCTTTAACTGCTATCCCGATATGTTCGATCTTATTCATCTTTTATGTTTTCAGTAAATTAAAAATTAAAACGTTCTAAATGTACTATTTTTGCATTATGACTGAAAGCAACAGACAAAAGAAAATTGCCGGGGTTCTGCAGGAAGACCTGGCCAATGAGTTACAGACCATGTTAAGAAATGCCGGACAGACCGGGGTTATCCTTTCGGTGTCTAAGGTTTCTGTGACTTCAGACCTTTCTATTGCCAAGGTCTACGTAAGTGTTTTTCCTTCTAGTAAGGCCGAAGGAATAGTGAAAGAGCTCAATGTGATCAAGCCCACAATAAAACACAGGATCGCACTTCTTGTGAAGGACCAGCTTCGAAAAATGCCTGATCTTATTTTCTATAACGACGATAGTCTTGAGTATATAGAAAACATAGAAAAGGCCGTTAAGGGAGAGGAAAACCCTCTGGAAGATCCGGATCTGCTTCCAAAACGAAAAAAGTCCTGAAGTGAACTACCCCTTATATATTGCTAAACGCTATCTTTTTTCAAAAAGCAGTAATAATGCAATTAATGTTATCACAGTAATTGCAGCTGTTGGAGTAGTAGTAGGCGCAATGTCCTTGTTTATCGTTCTCTCGGCTTTTTCGGGCCTCAAAGACTTTAGCCTGCAGTTTACAAACGTGTTCGACTCTGATCTAAAAATCGTCCCTGTAAGTGGGAAAACGTTCCTTTTTACAGATGCCATATCAGATAAGCTGGAGAGAACACCCGAAATCGAGGCCTTTTCTAAAATCATTGAAGAGCGGGCGTTTCTTCAGTATAAAGGAAAAAATCATATTGCCTATATAAAAGGAGTAGACTCTAATTATGTTCGTGTTATACCTGTAGACAGTATTCTATTTCTTAGTAAATGGTTCGAGCCGGGAAGAAATGAAGTTGTTATTGGCACCAACACCTCCTTAAAACTTTCTATCGGGATTAACGATTATACTAGTCTGCTCGAGATCTATGTGCCAACTCCTGGAACAGGACAGATCACCGAACTCAACATCGACAGGGCATTTAACCGGGAGCGCGTAGTGGTTTCCGGATTCTATGAAGTAAATGAGGATGTGAACAGCAAATATGTTTTTTCCGATTTCGAATTGGCCCAATCTTTACTCGGTCTGGACAAAGATGTGGTCTCTTCCGTGGAGTTCAAACTTAGTCCCGGGGCAGACGAAGAAGATGTAAAAGTAAAGTTGAAAGAAATTTTTCAGGGGCAGAATATACAGATCAAGAACAGAATTCAGCAAAACGATGCCTTGTATAAAATGCTGAACACAGAAAATATTGCTGTTTACCTCATATTCACGCTAGTTCTTATTATTGCCCTTTTCAACGTGATAGGGTCCATAATCATGATGATACTGGACAAAAGAAAGAATATTAAAACGCTCTATAATCTTGGCGCCACCTTACCAAAAGTTCGAAAGATATTTTTTCTGCAGGGCACACTTATGACTACCCTGGGCGGCATATTGGGCATTCTTCTTGGTGTTGTGATCGTTTGGATTCAGCTGAAAATTCCCTTTGTCTATATTACATCCACCTTGCCCTATCCCGTAAAATTGAAATTGATAAATGTGGTGGTGGTTTTCGCTACTATCAGCCTGCTTGGGGTGATCGCTTCCAGAATTGCATCGAGCCGGGTGAAAGAAAGTTTGCTCGATTAGGCGAATTGATGATCTCCAAATTTTTCCAGTACCTCATCGAAAGCAGCAAATACTGATGCCGAATCATCACTAGTAACCATTTTCATTCGGTAGTGCTTAAAGTCGGGAATACCTTTAAAATAATTTGTATAGTGCCGTCTGGTTTCAAATACGCCCAGTTTCTCCCCTTTCCAGTCTATAGCCATCGTTAAATGCCTGCGGGCAGCCTCTACACGTTCGGCCATGGTGGGTGGCAGACAGTGCTCCCCTGTTTTAAAGTAGTGCTTCACCTCTTTAAAGAACCAGGGATAGCCAATACTCGCTCTGCCGATCATGGCACCGTCCAGGCCGTATTTATCCCGCATTTCCATAGCCTTTTCCGGAGAAGTAACATCTCCATTCCCAAACACAGGTATATGCATCCGTGGATTATTCTTTACCTCAGCTATGGGTGCCCAATCGGCATCTCCTTTATACATCTGTGCCCGGGTACGCCCGTGAATTGAGATCGCCTTACAGCCTACATCCTGTAACCGTTCTGCAACTTCAACGATCCTAATGCTATTGTGGTCCCAACCAAGTCTCGTTTTTACCGTTACCGGCAATTTGGTGTGTTTTACCATGGCTTCGGTAAGCGAAACCATGAGGTCTATCTCTTTCAGAATTCCGGCGCCGGCACCTTTGGATACTACTTTTTTTACGGGGCAACCAAAATTTATATCAATAATATCCGGCCCACTTGCTTCCACGATCTCTACACTTCGCAGCATAGAATCCAGTACAGCTCCGAAAATCTGGATCCCAACCGGCCGTTCCTTTTCGTAAATATCCAGTTTCATCACGCTTTTCGCCGCATCGCGAATAAGTCCTTCTGAAGAGATAAATTCTGTAAATACCACATCTGCACCCTGCTCCTTGCACAACGCCCTGAACGGTGGATCACTTACATCCTCCATGGGTGCCAGCAATAGCGGAAAATCTCCAACATTTATATCGCCTATCATTGCCATAACTGATGCAAAAATAAACATTATGGGCTAATACCTTTGGTATAGACGAAGTTCCGTTATATTTTGAGTTATATTTGCATCCAATTTTGTTGGAAGAAGACTGCTATGAAGAACATCCGCAATTTTTGTATCATCGCTCATATCGACCATGGGAAGAGCACCCTGGCCGACAGGCTGTTGGATGCTACCGGTTCTGTGACAGCCCGTGAACAGCAGGCACAGTTGCTGGACAATATGGATCTGGAACGTGAGCGTGGGATCACTATAAAAAGCCATGCGGTGCAAATGGACTATGAACATAAGGGAGAACAATATGTCCTGAATCTTATCGACACCCCGGGGCACGTTGATTTTTCGTACGAAGTGTCTCGTTCCATTGCGGCCTGTGAAGGTGCGTTACTTGTTGTTGATGCGGCGCAGAGTATACAAGCACAGACTATTTCAAACTTATACCTGGCATTGGAAAATGATCTTGAGATCATTCCCGTACTCAATAAAGTGGATCTACCGTCGGCTAATCCTGAAGAAGTTACCGATGATATTGTCGATCTTTTAGGTTGCAGTGCTGAAGAGGTTATTCCTGCCTCTGCCAAAACCGGAATTGGCATTAAGGAGATCCTGCACGCTATAATAGACAGGATCCCCGCTCCCAAAGGGATTGCAGACGAGCCCTTACAGGCGCTTATCTTCGATTCTGTTTACAACCCGTTTCGTGGTGTGGAAACCTATTTCCGGGTTCTTAATGGTGAGATTAGAAAAGGGCAGCAGATAAAATTTATGGCAACCGGCAAGAACTATTTTGCCGATGAGGTGGGTACACTAAAATTAAAACAAATTCCGAAGCAGGTGATCAAAACCGGAGATGTTGGTTATTTATTTACCGGTATTAAAGATGCCCGTGAGGTAAAAGTAGGAGATACCATAACCGATGCAAA
>QQUG01000221.1 GCA_008501705.1 Flavobacterium sp. | reverse complement strand
CTCGCTGAACACGATGAACACCGGCTTCAAATTTTAGTGTACCGTAAACATCATCACCTTCAATTTCAAACTGAATTTCTTTATATCCCCCACTGGTTCCTTCACTAAAATCCACCACACTTGTTCTCCAACCTTTACTTTCGCAATATTTGGTGTACATGCGGTAGAGGTCTCCTGCAAAAATACTGGCTTCATCACCGCCCGTTCCGGCCCTGATCTCCATAACCGCGTTCTTGGCATCTTCCGGATCCTTGGGTACCAATAGAAATTTTATCTCTTCTTCAAGTTGCGATATTTTAGTGTTTGCCTCGTCCAGCTGCATCTTAGCCATTTCTACCATTTCGGCATCACTGCCATCCTTTATAATCTCCTCGGCCTCTTCAATGCGTTCCCTGGCAGTAAGATAAGCCTCCCGCTTGTCCATAAGAATCCGAAGGTCCTTGTATTCCTTATTTAATTCTATATACCTTTTCTGATCGCTCATGATATCAGGCTGAATTATAAGGTCACTTACCTCGTCGAATCTTTGTTTTACTATCTGAAGTTTTTCTAACATAAATCTTTATAATCCTGCAAATTTACAATAATTACCTATTTCCGGTAGGATGTGTTAACGGATATGGTCAATATAAAAATCGGCCGTGTGGAGTTTCAATGGTTAGCTTTTTACCTTCGGAAGAAGCCTCCACTCTACCAATGATCCTGGCATCGATATCGAATGATCTGGAGATGGAAATAATATCTGCTGCCACCTCTTCAGAAACATATAATTCCATACGGTGGCCCATATTAAAAACCTGGTACATTTCCTTCCATTCTGTCCCGCTTTCCTCCTGGATCAACTTGAACAAGGGTGGTATCTCGAACATGGAATCCTTGATAATATGCAGGTCTTCAACAAAATGAAGGATCTTTGTCTGTGCCCCTCCACTGCAATGCACCATACCATGTATACTTTTCCTGTCGATATTAGATAAGATCTTTTTTATAACCGGCGCGTAGGTTCTTGTGGGTGATAACACCAGTTTCCCGGCATTCAACGGACTCCCATCAACCGTATCTGTTAATTTCCTGCTACCAGAATAAACTAAGTCGTTTGGAACGGCATGATCAAAACTCTCGGGGTATTTTTCACTAAGATATTTACTAAAAACATCATGTCGTGCAGAAGTTAGTCCGTTACTCCCCATTCCCCCATTGTATTCGCTCTCATAGGAGGCCTTTCCGAAGGATGCCAGACCTACGATCACATTCCCTGCAGCTATATTTCCATTGTCGATTACATCTTCTCGTTTCATACGAGCTGTTACGGTAGAATCTACAATGATGGTTCGAACAAGATCCCCCACATCGGCCGTTTCGCCACCGGTAGAATGAATGGTGACGCCAAAATTTCCAAGATCTGATATAAGCTCTTCGGTTCCGTTGATGATGGCAGAGATCACCTCACCCGGAATAAGATTTTTATTACGTCCAATGGTAGAAGACAACAGAATATTATCTGTAGCACCCACACAAAGAAGGTCATCTATATTCATGATGAGCGCATCCTGGGCAATTCCTTTCCAAACCGATAGATCGCCGGTTTCCCTCCAATACATATAGGCAAGGGATGATTTTGTCCCGGCGCCATCTGCGTGCATCACCAGGCAATGCTTCTCATCACCCGTTAAATGATCGGGAACGATCTTACAAAAGGCGTGTGGAAAAAGTCCCTTATCAACCTTACTGATGGCTTTGTGTACGTCCTCTTTAGAGGCCGAAACCCCTCGTTGCGCATACCGTTTAGAAATTTCCTGGCTCATGATTGAATTTGAATACAAAAGTACGGAATAAAAAAAAGCTCACAATGTGAGCTTTCTTTTATATTGTGCATCTTATTGCCAATCGGGCATAAAGGCATCTTCATGTCGCAGTTCCCGCGTATCCTGGGTAGACAGATCCAAACGCATCACATCTTTTTGAGAAAGTCCGTCATTTGATGTGTTAGTGAACATCACAAATGCTTCATTTGGTGAAAAGATCGGATCCAGATCATTGGTACCATCTGGTTTATTATCGGAAACATCGGTTGCGGTCATCGTCATCCTGTCGTAAATAAACATTCTGGAATCCAATCGTCTATAATCTTCATTCTCAAAACCGGATACATCATAGGAATACAGCACTTTTTGGTCATCGATGGACAGATCTAATCCTCCCACAGCACCATCCACGCCGTCTAATATTGTATCCAGCACAACACCTGCTTCATTGATGATATAGATCTTAGCATCGTATCCCTGTAAGTTGTTTGTTTTTAATACAATTAAATCACTGGTTTCGCTAACAACTACTTCAGAAATGAGTGATCCGTCCGGAGTTTGATATAATTCTACTGTACCCAATCCATTGAATTGTACCCGATACAATTTATCGAATCTTGGATAGTATATACTTACTCTATCTTCAGGCCAATCGATATTGATCTCATCCAGATTGAATCCGTTAGGTTTAACGGGGCCGGTGATCTTCCGTTTTTCGGAGCCATCTCTGTTCATTATAAATATATCCACATTAGAGCCATCGTTCTGCAGGTATGCGATCTTATTGGCACGTACATTTCTACGAGGCCTGTAGCTGTTAACCTCCGAGGAAGTAAGCTGGAATTCATCTCCGTTCTCATCGGCAGAGAAAATTACGTTATTTCCGTTTACTTTACGAACAAAAAGAATCCTGTTATCTACCGGAGCGCTAATCACTTCGAAGGCACTTACGGCGCTTATAACCGGATCGTTGATCTCGTCTGTTGCGGTTACCTGCCATACATATTGTGTTCCTAAAGTTAAAGGAGAATAGGTTAGCGTAGTATCGGTAAGATTTTCGAACAGCAGTACTTCATTGGTATCCACATTTCTCAATTCAAGCGTATAGGTAATAGGATCTTCTTCAGGATCTGAAGAATCCCAACTAAAGATCGCTTCTATACTTTCAAGGACTTCATTATCTTCAGGTGATAACAAGACAGGTGCCGTGGGAGGTCTGTTGTTAGCAGTTGACGGATCAAGTTCGAACACCACATTAGAGGTCACATTGGCATTAATGGTAGCCGGCTCGAAATCGGCGATATAACCATCTGTTCGTGCTTCCACCGAATAATCCCCTACCAGGATATTCTCTATGGTGAAATTTCCCGATGAATCGGTAAAAACCGTACTGGAAACCGGGTTCGTTGCTATTCTCACATTTTCCAATGGTGCGTTGGACCCAGAGGCAACCACTTTACCTTTTAGTGTTCCAAATTCGCTTTCACCAATTTTGTCTTCATTACATGAAAACAAAAGCAGAAATGTAGTTGCTATAAGTGCTATATATTTAAAACTCCCTTTCATAATTTTCCGCTTATCGGTTAGTCTTTAATTTTGTTTTTTTAGATCCGAAATGATAATTGATTCCGGCCGAGAAGGTGAAGAAAAAGTCGTCACGTCTTCCGTTAATTTCATTGTCTATCTTATCTGAAAAAGTTGCATTCCAGTCTCCTTTGGCGATAAAGGAAACCCGGTTCGATGCCTGGTATTCGAGTCCAGCGCCAAATTTCAGAAAGAAAAAGGCATCCATTTTCTGTAGGTATAGTTCGGGCGAATTATCCACAAAAAGCAGCACACCCGGCCCAGCATAGGCAATAGGCGCCAACCTGTCGTTAGGCAGGATGTTGTATTCCACGGTTGCAGCTTCAGACAACCACCAGTGACTCGTGTCTGTATTAGAATTAAGTCTGAAGAAGTTAGTTGTGAGTCCTAAACTAAGGGCGTGAATAAACCGGTACTTATACCCCATTTCCATATTATAATCCAGGATCCCGGTATTGAAATCGCCATCCACATAAGCTAGTCCGAAAGAAGCATGAGCCGAATGACGGTAATCATGATCCAGGAATTCACGTTCGTACAGATCGGTTTTGGCTTCCAGTTCCTTCTCGAGCAGATATTGTTCCACTACTTCTTTGTCTTTTTCCGGTCCATCCAGGGTTACCCATAGTTGATCCTTAATACCTTCATATATCAACACTTCAACAGCCTTTTCAATGGCTTCCTGAACTGCTAATTGTGCAGGTTCGTTTTTAGTAAATCCTGTCTCTGCTTCCAGTAGCCGTTGGAAATTCACATATCTGAAGATACCCACATCCACCGCCTGAGAAAGTATGGTTTTAGACACATTTACCGTTTTTAGGATCTCTCCTGTGGAGGTAGAAACCGCTCTCAGGTAAATAGTTATACGATCCTGACGATATTGAGAGGATCCTCCCACTCCAAAATATCGTGCTCCCACTCCACCGGTTAATATATTAGTATCGTAAGAGATGATACCACCTTCCAATAGAACTCCGGCGAACAAAAGCGGACTTAAACGCTGATTGCGTTCATCGTCGTTTCTCAAGTATTCCTGTCGTGTGGTTCTAATGATATTTCTTTCATTGAGGAGATTGGTAAAGTTCTCACGTTCGATAGGTGTGAACCACTTAGAGTCTTCCAATGCCTTAATTAATATAGTAGTTGCGCCCTGAGTAACGGCTGTACTAAAAGTACTCCCCGTTTCAATATTTTTATATTGTCCCGTCTGGTCCTTAAAATTATAGACCCCTACCACTATAGGCTTATCCGGAAGTGGTAATTCGAGCAACCTTTCTGTTTGATTTGTATTTTCGGCTATTCTTGCCTCCTGGTTCCCAATAGGCTGGTTCCAATAGGCTCCGCAACCGGTGAATAGGATGAATAGTAGTAGAATACTTATTTTACCAATTATCTGTCTCATATATATTATCCGTTTGGAACGATCACCTGGGTCTGTTCCCCGGTTGTGATGTCTAGAATATTAATTACCAGTCCTTCTGTAGATTCGAAGACTTCGTATTCAAAATTACCACTTCGGGAAGTTCCTAAAGGAGGTGTCCCGCCGCCGAATTCACTATTGAATTGATTATTTAAAAGGGAATCGAAACTAGAAAGATCGCCAAACCCGTCAATCCCCAGGGAATTATCGCTAAAAGGATTTTGTGCATTTGCCGAGTTCAATAACCAGGTATAATTAAAGGGATCACCACCAAAAGCAGGATTCTTAGGGGTGTAAGTAAGCTGTTGTGCGAACCCGTAAGTGCCTAAAGAAAGAAATAAGATGAGTATAATATGTCTCATAATCTATTATTTATATT
>QQUG01000242.1 GCA_008501705.1 Flavobacterium sp. | reverse complement strand
TTGAAGGAGCTTTTGTTGATACCGGTAGTTCAAGTGGGAACGTAAATTCACGACCTGTCAGACGGAAACGGACGAATTTCTACTATAAAATTCTCGACACTATCAGTAAGAGGGTCGAAGTTGATTCGCAAAATACTCCTATTGCAGATGTGATCTACACTATGGGCGAGGAGTTAGATTTAGATATTTTTACGGCATCTCCATTAGATAATGCAGGTACCGCCACAGTGGAGGCGAAAGAAATTCAGTTCGATGTGTTGCTCACAAAGATCTTTGAAAGTGGTTCTGCATCCACTTCAACTCCCGGCGGGAATAACAATGCTACAGGGGGCCAGGTAAGTAAATTCACGTTTAAGAGAGATGGAAATATCTATTACTTTGGAACAGTCGATCAGTTATCATTAAAACAAATTGAACTTATTCCAATGATGCACCGCTCAGTTCAAATGCTTGAGAATCCTTCGGGTGGTGGTCAGCGCAGGGCAGGAAGAAGCAGCTTTAATACAACCGGAATATTTGGCAGTCCGAATAACTTCAATCAGAATTTTAATCAGAACAATAGATTAAACAATGAGCAATCCAATAGATCTTCTGGTAACATAAGTTCTATACTTGAGATCATTCCCGATGATGTAGTTTCGGGGCTCGATATAAAGATCGATGCGGAGCTGAACAGTTTTGTCGTAAGTGGACCGGGAGCAAATGTTGAGCGTTTCAAGGATTTTATCAAGTACATTGACAAACCTGTGCCTGTTATCCTGATTGAGGTCATGATAATTGAAGTCAACCGTAGTGCCATTACGGAAACCGGGATTTCGTTTGGTATTGGTGATCAACCCAGAACAACAACAGGTGAATTTTTTCCGGCCGGAAATGTTACGTTAGGAGCACAGGATGTCAACAAAGTCATCGGAAATTTTGATGGTTTCGGATCGCTAAACATCGGTAAGGTTGTTCCTAATTTTTATCTTGACATTAAGGCCATGGAATCTGCCGGAACTCTGAAGATCAGGTCAACCCCAAAGTTAGCAACTATCAATGGGCATAAAGCTTATCTCACAAGCGGCGAAACGACTTATTATGCGGTTACAAGCCAGACTTTTTTTGGTTCACAGGTGCCGCAAACGTCCGAAATCAGAAATTATGTTCCAATAGATGCGGATCTTTCACTTGAGATATTGCCCTTCGTTTCAGGTGACGGACAAATTACATTGGATATTCAAGTTTTACAATCCGCATTTAACGGAGAGCGAATTGCCGAGGATGCACCTCCCGGGATTACTAGTAGAGAGTTTTCCTCCATTGTTAGAATGGAAGATCAGGATGTAGTTGTTTTAGGAGGTATTGAATCTATTCGAAAAGATGATTCTGGATCGGGGGTTCCGTTTTTAGCCAGAGTACCCATTATTAAGTGGCTATTTAGTAAAAGAAGACGAGAAGCCACTAAGCGGAACCTGAACATTTTAATTAGACCTACCGTTATTGACTAATGTATTCCAGAATACGCTCATATTTAGCTTATGGCAACAAATTCTGTAGCCTTGAAATTACCACTGATGAAGATGGTAGAGACCAATTCAATATCGTTATTGCCAGGAAGAATAATGATGAGTTTGAAAAGTTGGAATTCCAGAATACTAATGATTTAACCGAGCTACCCGATATAATTTCCAAAAACCAACACTGTGAGGTAATAATTAATACAGATGCGGTACTTATTAAGGAGACTCAATTAAATGAATCGTTGGAAAATGCCTTTCAAACGGCCTTTCCAGGAGCTTCCAGATCTGATTTCTATTATGAAGTTTTAAATACAACTAATAAAACCTTTGTTGCCATCTGTAAGAAAATGGAGGTCAATTCGATTATCAATCGACTTGGAGATTCAAAAATAAATCTTCATGGTTTTCGGATTGGATTGTTTTCTATTGTTCCGCTGCTCCCTCTTATAGGAGAGGAATCTTTGAATTTGAATGGAAGAGAAATCATTGTTAGTGATAATAATTTCCATGAAATCAATAAGGTGCCTCTGGCTGAATCCGAGTATTCATTAAATGGAATGATAGTGAGCTCTAAATATATAATAGCCTTATCCGGGTTATTAAACTATGAGGATGAAAGTTACCTGGCTACTTCCAACCAGGGTGAAACAATAGCGGGCTTACGTAAGTTGTATAAGGAAAAGACTTTTTTCAGAAAATTCGGGCTTTTCGCAATTGGATTCTTGCTAGTTGTGCTGTTAGTAAATTTTGTTTTGTTTTCGATCTATAGGTCTGAGGTCAGTGAGCTAAGAACAGAAACTGAGCTATATAGCAGTCAAAAGGAAACTTATGAAAATAAATTGTCAAGTGTAGAAACTAAAGAACAAGTTGTTAGGAACCTGTTACAGAGTGGTAACTCAAAAAGCTCGTTCTATGTAAATAGGATTGTGACCAGTAAACCGGCTTCCATTTCATTTTCGCAGATAAATTATCAACCTCTCATAAGAAGTATAAGACCTGATAAAGAAATCGAGGTTAGGCGTAGTTCTATCTCGGTCGCTGGCGAAAGTCTCGATAAACAAGAGTTTTCAAATTGGATGAAACGCTTAGAATCCTTTGATTGGTCATCTGAGATTGTTACTTCAGAATACGGTGAGTCGAACAATAAGGATAGATTTGAATTAACCATTAAAATCGAAGAGAGTGCAACAGCGAAATAAAAATATCATATTGGTTTTAGGATTTGCTGTTGTACTATTTATGGCCTATAAGCTTTCAATTTCAAAAACTATCGAGTTAAAGCAGGAGATTGCCATGCTCAAGAGTGAAGTGGACCGTTCGGAAGAACTACCCGTGCTATTAGCCAATCTGAGTAGCAGAGAAAAATATGCAGATTCAATTTTAAATGTTAACAATATCGAGAATGTCTCTATTCAGAATAACCTTCTAGAATTATTAAATCGTCAATCTTTAGATACTGGAGTCCGTATCGTTGAATTTTCTCAACCACATAAGTTTGTTGGTGAATCGGTCAATAAAACATCATTTCAGTTCAAATTGGAAGGTGAATACAATCAAATTGAAAGAATTATTCATCTTCTTGAACAAGAGTACAATTTAGGCGAAGTCATAAATCTTCATTTCGAGAAGAAAAGGGACTATCGAAGAGGGATGGACTATTTGGAATGTCAGGTAATTTTGGAAAGTTTTGATTCTGAATAGGCACTACCTTTCAATGTCTCTATTCTGGGACTTATCTTTATCTAACTTATCCAGCTCATTGAGCCTGGATAATTTTAATTGTTGCACAAATTCTAGATTGCCATCTCGTAAACCATCAAAATATGGACTATCAATTTTCGATTCTAGTAACTTATTAATGAGATGAGAATTAAACTTGGCAAGAATATACCCATCATTGAATGCCTTTAAATAAAGTTTATCATTATTGTTGTTCATCAGAATCGTTTTTTTGCATGTTCGTCAAGATATTCTACAATTGAATCGTAATCATACAGTATAATCTTCTTTTGTGGCTGAGTGAAAGTGATTTTACCCGTATCCCGTAGATTCTGAAGGGTGGTTTTACTTTTGATATTTAGTAGTTCCATAGCTCGATCTGGAGAAATCCACTTGTCTTTCTTGATATTGTGTTTTTCTTTAAGTCGATTAACTACTTCTTCAATAAGCTCATAGAAGGCCTCATCTTGTATACAAATGACATTCACTTTTTAAAGGTATAGAATATTGATTTAAAAGTTGATTACTTTATCTAAAGCTTGATCCGTGTCTTCATGAACAAAGTTCTTTTGATAATTAATTGTAGTGTTTATGGAAGAATGTCGATATAGCTTTTGGAGAATCTGGATTGGAATTTTATTACCAGATATCTTTCCAAAAGTGTGTCGAGCAATATGCATCGTAATGTTCTTATCTATTCCAGCTTTTTCTCCGACAACCTTAAGGTATTTATTGAATTTCTTTGTTGCAGTTTTAGTCTTGGATAAAACATCATAAGGATCGGTAAAATTTGATTTTCGCATTTCAGGAAATACAAAATCATCATGGGACTCTTTATTGGGTTTGTAATATTCTAAAATCTTCAGGGCCTTATCAGGAATCTTTAATGAAAGCAGTTTACTGTTTTTGTTCATTCTATAGTTTAATCGTTCATCATAAATATCACTCCATTTAATTTGTAGAAGATCTGCAACTCGAATGCCTGCCATATAAAAGCTAAATAACCATAAATTGCGTGCATGGTTTTCTTGATCTGATAATCCTTCCATGTTTTCGATTGCGATT
Source organism: Flavobacterium sp. (assembly GCA_008501705.1). GTDB lineage: Bacteria > Bacteroidota > Bacteroidia > Flavobacteriales > Flavobacteriaceae > Pukyongia. Next base: position 17,159 of record QQUG01000242.1, on the reverse strand, counting down.
ACTTCTTCTACAGATAAACCTATCTTCTCAGATTCAGGATACTTTATCTGAATTTTATCTTTGCCGAAAGGGTAGTATTTCCTATCAACAATACCTTCCCTAATCGCCCTATTGAATAGTAATCGGATGACCACCAAGGCGTTAACTATAGATCGATTTGAATTTCCTTTGGTTTTCTTTAGGTAAACCGAAAACCTTCTTAAAAATACCTCATCAATCTCTCGAAAGGGTAGTATGTTGTTTTTTGCAAATGTAATAACGTGATTTATTCGAACCTTGTCAGAAGCTGCTCTCGTTAACTTGTTATTATCTTCCAATTCCTGAATGTATTCTCTTGCAAGCTGATTGAATGATTTATCTTGTAACGGGTTGACTATTTCATTTTTAATCCGAGTAGCACTTATTAGTTCATCCCTGGTCTGAAGCTCAATAACTTTGTTATTAGCCTCAGCGAGTTTAGCAGCGATGAGATTATTCAGGCGAGTTGAATTTGGGTGAGACTTTTTAACTCTCCTGTTTTCTTCATCCCATTGCTTTTTATTTATATAATGCCCCAGATAGGTGTATGTGGACTTCCGGTCTTTGGTAATTCGAATCACGATAGGATATTGATTTACTTTATTGGGTTTGTTTCTAAGTAAGACTCTAATACTGGTTGACATAACTACAATTATACAACTAAGATAACGTATTTGGGTAAAACATAGGTAAAACAAAATGAGTTTTTTATGGCTTTTTGTGAACTATAATAGCCTGTTACATTGCATAAAATACTGATATACAGCACATATAGCTACATATTAAAACAAAACACGTTGGACTTAAAATCCAATGGGCAGCAATGCCCGTGCGGGTTCAAGTCCCGCCTTCTGTACCAATACATAAAAACCGGATCGTAAGATTCGGTTTTTTTTATTCTGAAATCCGGAGTAAGCTTGCTTACGGAAGGATTGAAGAATAAAAAAAATGATCCGCCCTTTGGCGGATTTGGTTTTAATGTTGACTTTGTAGAAGCTGGGACTCAGCGGAGCTAATTCCCGCCGGGTATTTACGGAAGGATTGAAGAATAAAAAAAATGATCCGCCCTTTGGCGGATTTGGTTTTAATGTTGACTTTGTAGAAGCTGGGACTCAGCGGAGCTAATTCCCGCGGTATGAATTTACAGGTTTTCGCTAAAGATATTATTGATCTCTTCATCTACTTCCTCTTTCAGATCAACACCGGGTGTATCTCGTTTTCCTATTCGATACGAAATATAAATCAGGAAGAACAAAATAGGGAGGATAACCGGTAAAGAATACCAGAAATCAAACTCATCTATATACTGGATCTTATAATTGATCACACCCGATAACTGGAAAAGAAACATAGTTAGAGGTATGAGTATAGCAAATTTCCACCAGTTCCTGGAAGTTAGAAACCAGACCGTCGTTAACAGAATGAAAGTAAGTTTAGTAAAAAGGGCGTGCATATAAGATTGCACGCTCCCAAATCCACCGGATTTTATTGTTCCCAGCCATGTATGCCATTCACTGGCCTCGGCCGGGGCATTCTTATAAAAATAAAAAAGAAAGGGTGTTGCCACCAGCAATGCAGATAGCAACACCCCTTTTAAGATGCGTCTTTTTTTATCCGTTTGGTGGTACTTCGTATTTGTCTTTGTCAATTTGTTGTTCATCTCCGGCGATCGATTCTGGGGTACAGCTAGCAGTTAATACAAGTCCAAGTAAAGCTAAAATAAACATTAATTTCTTCATAGGGATATATTTTAAAGGTTAATTACAAAGCAAACCTATGAAGAACATTCTAAAATTAACTATGGTATAATAATTAAGATAATGATACATTTGTAGGTTATATCCTACTATTTTCTTCGACGAAAAGCAAATAAATACGATTAACTGCCCAATTTCCGACAGGAAAATAAAGTGCGAAGAACATCGCCATACCCAGAGCAAAGGTATGAGTTCCGAAATATTGTTCGAGGATGTTATCCGGATAGATATAGGAAGTTCCCAAAGTGTACCCCCCAAATTCAAGGATTGCCATAGCAACCAGGCCGTAGGCATATTGTGTGAAGAAAGAATAACCTCTTAAAAGAATGGAGATAGGTACCATATATAATATATAGGTACTGATCACCTGCCACCAGAAAGTAAATTTTGCGATCTCCAGCCATTGACCCACGTTGTGCATCAAAATCCCCCAAAGAAAGTAAACGATTATATAAATGAGAAGCCGTTTTCTCTCAACCGACTTTAGCTTCCCGATTAGTTTTTTCAATACCATACTATCAAATGTAGTGATATCATTCTTATTTTATTGGAATTAAAATAACAGCCAAAATCCGTAAGGTTCATAATTAATAAGTGAAGAGAAAGGGGATATTGGGTAGGGGAGACTTTATCTAGTTTCCTTCCAGATACTTTTTGGATAAGTTATTAGAACAGTGTTCAATAAAAAAGCCCGGATATACCGGGCTTTTTTATTTTCAGTAGTTGAAATTAATAGTTTACTACTATTAACTCAATTTAATTAGACAATGAGTCTACAGCTTCTTCCATTGCGTCACCGGCTTCTTCCATTGCGTCACCGGCCTCTTCCATTGCGTCTTCAGTTTCTTCCATAGCGTCTTCTACTGCCTCTTCGGCGTCTTCCATTACGTTTTCAACCGCGTCTCCGGCTTCTTCAGCTTTCTTCTCGGTTTCTCTACAAGAGTAGACAGCAAACACCATAGCTAATGCTGCAAGGGATACAAATAATTTCTTCATAGTTGATAAGATTAGTGATTAATACGTAGTAAAAGTAATTATTTTTTTGAATAGAACAGCTCTTAAATTTAACATTTCGTCGAAACAGCACCTCTGAATCTCAATTATTTAGCGTATTACAGCAGGCGTGGAAATATTCCTAAATAAATTTGGAATAATTCCAACTTATTGTATCTTCGGAATATGGAAAAAAATGTACCCACCGAGGCTATACGTTTTAAAAAGGTTAGGGAAGAGCAAAATCACACCCAGCAATCTTTTGCCGAACTTCTAGGAATTGGATCTACCACCGCGGATATTGAACGTGGCAAGACGAAGATATCTGGCAAGGCAGTAATGGAATTGTTACGATTGTTCGGCATCAACCCGTTGTGGTTGTTCGGAAGGAGTTTCAGTCAGTATGTGGATATAAGTGGCGGCGATGTGAGTCCGAAAGTGATCACTCTCGATCCCGATGAGAAGGATACTATCCTACTTGTTAACCAAAAGGTTGCAGCGGGTTATCCACATAACATCCAGGATGTGGAGTGGTACGAGACTTTACCTTCATTTTCCATCCCTTTACCCGAATACCGAAACGCCACTTACCGTGGTTTCCAGGTGGAAGGAGACAGTATGCTGCCAAATATCCGTCCGAACGAATGGGTGCTCGGAAAAGCGGTATCAAGTATCACAGAAGCGAGTGACAGCCGCATATATATCGTAGTATTACACGATTCTGTATTGGTAAAGAAGCTTCAGAAAATACCCAATACACCGGATAGGGTTCGGCTTGTATCACTTAATCCGGAGTATTTACCAATAGATGTTGAGGTAAAGGATATTCAGGAATTATGGATGGTGAACAGTAAACTAACTTTTGGTATAGATGAGCCTTCAGATAGTACTTTGCTACGGCAGTTGCAGGCTTCTATGGAAGAATTAAAAGGACAATTGAAAGGGTTGAACGCATAAAAAAAGCCTCCACTGGAGGCTCTTAACTATTTGATCAACCGGGATCAGGAGTTGTCGTCGTCGGTTTCAACCTTGATCTTGGTTTCACCTTCTTCAGTTTTGATCTTCACTTCCTTTTCTTCAGTTTCCATTTTTATTTTTTTCTCATCGCCATCAGTCTTTACATCAACTTCTGCTCCCTCTTCCCTCATTTCTTCAATGAGTTCTTCAGTTTCGGAAGTTTCTTTGGTGTCCCTACAGGACGTAAAGGCTGTGGCAAATAACATTGCTGAGATAACTAATAGTGCTAATTTTTTCATGACGTTAATTAATGGTTACATAATAATATAACTTCAATTCTAGGAATTATGTGGTAAAATTGTAATAATTGTTTCGAAATAAGATGTTAAAATAATTTTTAGCTATATGATGGATTTTAAATTACTCTTTGAATTTTTAGAACGACTACAACAGAATAATTCCAAAGAGTGGATGGATGCCCACAGAGGGGAATATTACCAGGTAAGGGACGCATATATAGCCTGGCTAGATGAGCTGAATGATATATTTGCGGCGATTGATGACGATTATTTCTATACGCCAGGACGTAAGGCAATTAATCGAATTAATAACAATCTTATGTTTCACCCTAACCGTCCGGTTTATAAGGATCATTTTGGAGCCGGACTGGATCAGCGAAGTAAACAGGGTGATTTTTATATAGAACTGGGGGTAAATGAATCGTTTGTAGGGGGCGGGTATTGGCACCCCTCTTCTAAGATCCTTAGAAGTATAAGGGAAGCTATAGATTATAACGGTGAAGAATTTAAAAAGATCATTAATAAAAAAAGTTTCTGTGATACCTTTGGTGAGATGGTTGATGACAACCCGTTAAAAACAGCTCCCAAAGGTTATAATACGGATCATCCTCATATAGAGCTGTTAAGGCGAAGATCCTTTGCAGTGGTACGCTATGTAGATAAGAAGGAAGTAATGGCAGACGATTTTCAACAAAAGTTGATCGATTACTATCGGGAAATGTTGCCTTTCAGAAGATATTTAAATCAAGCCGTTACTGTGCAGTGAAGTAATATAATCCATGATCACACGAGTGGCACCTGTATTACTATTCACAAAATGGCCGGCGATCATTCCGGATTTTTCTCTAAAACTTTTATCGTCAACCAACCTGGACATGATCTCGAAAATTTCTTCCGAACTACTTACCGAAAATAAGGCTGCAAGCGATTGCAGGCGTTTTGCTTCGGGGAATTTTTCGAAATTCCTGCCAATTACAATAGGAATTCCAAATGTGGCCGGTTCCAGAATATTATGTAGTCCTGAGGTTCCCATAGCCCCTCCTACATAGGCGATATCGGCATAACTGTAGATTTTGGTCAATAAACCTATATTATCGATAATCAAAACGGAGGTGCCGGTAAGATCTGCAGTATCTTTTTCAGAATAAAGAACAGATGTACCCGCAATTTTTTTTCTGAAGGCATCAATCTTAGCCGCTTCGATGATATGTGGTGCCATGATAAACTTCACATGCGTGGTGGCTGTGTTTATGTAAGGAATTAATATCGCCTCATCTTCGGGCCAGGTACTGCCACAAACTATACAAATTGAATTTCCCTTGAATTCTTCAATGAACGGGAGCGTATTATCCTGTTCGATCTGAGCCGACACCCGGTCGAAACGAGTGTCACCGCTAATGCTAACACAGTCTATTCCAATTTCTTTGAGAAGCATTTCCGAATTCTTATTCTGAACAAAAAAATGATCGATCGTTCGCAGGGCTTTCCTCATAAAGCTACCATAAGGCCTGAAAAAAGACTGACTCTTACGGAACAAACCCGACACTATGATAGCAGGGATCCCGGAGCTTTCCAGTTCGAACAGATAATTAGGCCAGAACTCGTATTTCACGAAAATAGCAAGCGACGGATGGACCAGTGAAATAAAACGCCTGGCATTTCCGGCGGTGTCCAGCGGTAAATATGTAATGAGATCGGCAACAGGACTGTTCTTTTTTATCTCATAGCCAGATGGAGAAAAAAAAGTAAGAACTAATTTATAGTTTGGGTAGTTGGTTTTAATGGCCTGCATAATGGGCAGGCCCTGTTCAAATTCACCCAGGGACGCACAATGGAACCAAATAGTTTTATCTTGCGGATGTATCTGCTGGGCGATCCTGTCTAAAACTTTCTTCCTGCCTTTTACAAACAGCCGCATCTTTTTATTGAAAAATCCGGAAACCCACAGGAAAAAAACACTTATATGGGTTAGAAACGAATATAGTGTGCGCATAGAAGGCTAATTTACCAAAATTCATTTTGTAGTGTTCAATTTAAACTAATAAGATCAACGGTAGATTTGGTATACACCAAAATACCCCAATGGCATTTTAAAACAACGAAAACAATTTCGTAAGTTTGACAACAAAATTTTCACAGCCGCGATGCGAAAAATACAAATGGTAGACCTAAAGGGTCAATATGAAAAGATTAAAGAACGTGTGGACAGTTCGCTACTTGAGGTGGTGGAATCTACAGCTTTTATAAACGGTCCGGAGGTACATCAGTTTCAGAAAGAATTAGAAGATTATCTCGGTGTAAAACATGTGATCCCTTGCGCGAATGGAACCGATGCACTGCAAATAACCATGATGGGATTGGGGTTAAAACCGGGTGACGAGGTAATTACGGCCGATTTTACCTTTGCTGCCACAGTGGAAGTAATCGCCTTGTTAGGGCTTACCCCGGTGCTGGTAGATGTGGATCCCGTAGATTTTAATATAGATGTGGAGGAAATAAGAAAAGCCATTACCCCTAAAACCAAAGCCATAGTACCGGTGCATTTGTTTGGACTTTCGGCAAAAATGGATGAGATCATGGCGCTGGCCAAAGAACATAACCTATTCGTTATTGAGGATAATGCTCAGGGTATAGGAGCAACTTATACTTCAGCAGATGGAACCAAGACCAAGACCGGTGCGATCGGACATGTGGCGTCAACCTCTTTTTTCCCATCTAAGAATTTAGGATGCTACGGCGATGGTGGTGCGATCTTCACCAACGACGACGATCTGGCTCATACCATACGAGGAATTGTAAATCACGGAATGTACGTTCGGTACCATCACGATGTGGTTGGCGTTAATTCCAGACTGGATTCGATGCAAGCTGCGGTCTTACGAGCTAAATTGCCTCACCTGGACGATTATAACAAGAGTAGACGAGATGCGGCAAGAAAGTATACGGCTGCTTTCAAGGGAATTGAAAATATCATTACCCCTACGGGCTTTTGCGATGCTGGGAATAGTATATGCGATACCTGCGATTGTCATGTTTTTCATCAGTATACCTTACGAATTTTGAATATCGACAGGGATGCTTTGGTACAACACCTGAATGAACAGGGAATTCCTTGCGGAGTCTATTACCCAATTCCACTGCACCGACAGAAGGCATATACTGATGAACGATATAACGAAGCAAATTTTACAGTAACCAACCAATTGGTGAAAGAGGTCATTTCGTTACCTATGCATACCGAGCTGGACGATGAACAAATCGATTTCATTACCAAAACCGTTATAAACTTCGTTCAAAAATAATGCGTAGAATTCTAGTTACCGGCGGTCTTGGTTATATTGGTTCTCATACGGTTGTGGAGCTTCAATTGGCTGGGTACAAGGTGGTAATTATAGATAATCTTTCCAATGCATCCATCGATGTCCTGGATGGGATCTTTGCGATCACCGGTGTTCGACCGGATTTTGAAAAGCTTGATCTTCGTGAGAAAGCTACGGTTCACGCCTTCTTCGACGATTACGATGATATTTCAGGGATTATCCATTTTGCTGCGAGCAAGGCTGTTGGCGAGAGTGTTGAAAATCCACTTTTGTATTACGAGAATAACGTTGGGTCTCTTATATACTTACTCCAGGAATGTAAGGATCGCGATATCAAAAGTTTTATCTTCAGTTCTTCCTGTACTGTTTACGGACAACCCGATAAATTGCCTATCACAGAGAATGCTCCTGTAAAGGCGGCATTGTCACCTTATGGGAATACCAAACAAATTGCTGAAGAGATCATCGCAGATCTGTGCAAAGTCTCATCGGTGCGGTCTGTTTCTCTCAGATATTTTAATCCTATTGGTGCGCACGAGTCGGCAGACATAGGGGAATTACCCGTTGGCGTGCCACAAAACCTTGTGCCATATATTACACAAACAGCGGCCGGCGTAAGGAAACAATTATCAGTCTTTGGAAATGATTATCCCACTGCAGACGGTAGCTGCATTAGGGATTATATTCATATTGTAGATTTGGCCAAGGCTCATGTTATTGCCTTGCAAAGGTTACTTTCGGAAGAAAATAAAGATGTTTTTGAAGTATTCAACATTGGTACCGGGAAAGGAACATCGGTTCTGGATGTTATAAAGACTTTTGAAAAAACAACCGGGATCAGTCTTAATTATAATATAGTAGATCGTCGTCCCGGGGATGTAATTGCCGTATTCGCCGATACTTCTAAGGCTAACAATGTACTTGGCTGGAAAGCCGAACGAACCATAGAAGATGCGCTCGCATCAGCATGGGAATGGGAAAAGAAAGTGAGGCAGCTTACTAGCTGATTTCGGCCTTCGAAGTCTCTACCGAACGATCTATCTTTCGCATTAATCCCTGCAGTACGTTTCCGGGACCAACTTCAATAAAGGTGGTAGCCCCATCTTTTATCATTTGCTGCATACTTTGGGTCCATTTTACCGGAGCCGTTAATTGAGACATTAAATTCTTTTTTATTTCTGAAGCGTCCGTAACTGCAGTAGTACTTACATTCTGGTAAACAGGACATACAGGTGCCGTAAATTGTGTGGCGTCAATGGCAGCCGCCAGTTCTTCCCTGGCAGGCATCATCATTGGGCTATGAAAAGCCCCTCCCACAGGTAATAATAGTGCGCGTTTTGCTCCTGCCTCCGATAGGGATTCACAGGCTTGTTTTACAGCTTCTATCTCTCCACTTATCACCAACTGGCCCGGACAATTATAATTGGCTGCTACCACTACACCAGCGGTTTCTTCGCAAATTCTTTCTACAACATTATCTTCCAGTCCCAGCACAGCAGCCATGGTTGATGGCTGCATTTCACAGGCCTTTTGCATGGCCTGCGCACGCTTGCTTACTAAGGAAAGTCCATCGTTAAACGCCAATGTCTTGTTGGCCACCAGTGCCGAAAATTCACCCAGGGAATGGCCTGCCACCATGTCCGGTTGAAATCGATCGCCCATTACTTCCGCGAGTATAGTTGAATGTAAAAAGATCGCGGGTTGGGTAACTTTGGTTTCTTTTAATTCGTCTGCGGTGCCTTCAAACATGATCTTAGTGATCTCGAAACCTAATATCTCATTAGCTTGTTCGAATAGATCTTTGGCCTTGGCCGAATTCTCATAAAGATCAAGCCCCATTCCTGTAAATTGCGCCCCCTGTCCGGGAAATAAATATGCCTTCATATGTAGTTGTTCGTTGTGGTTACAAAAATAATCTTTTATTTAAGAATATCGCGAAATCACAGACTCTACCCTTGCCAGATAGCCAGTCCCAAAAATGTTGAGGTGCACCAAAAGATAATACAACTGCCATAGAGCAATACGATCTTCCCAATTGGGCAGCAATGGAAATTCTTCCTGGTACACATTAAATACTTGTGCAGGAAAGCCTCCAAACAATTGCATCATGGCAAGGTCCATTTCCCTGTGAGAGTAAGAAACCGAGGGATCTATTAGTACAGCAGAGCCTGTCGCATCGACCAGGAAATTACCGCTCCAAAGGTCCCCGTGAATAAGAGCCGGTGCTTCCTGTGGGATAATGTCGGCTATGTTTCTGAAAAAACTGCTAAGGTCTTTTTTCAGGTATCCTCGATGACGGGCAAGTTCAACCTGGGGTCTTAACCTGTTTTCGAGATAGAATTGGGATGCGAGATTGTAAAAGCTGTTCGACTGAAACAAACTCCCTATGTAGTTGTTGTGTTTCCATCCATACAGATCGCCGCTGTTTTGGTGTAACCTGGCCAGCTGACTGCCAAATTCGTCCCAGAAACGTTCTTTTTTCACGCCCGTTTCTATACATTCCAGTAAAAGATAGGCATGTTCCTCTACATTCCCACATCCAATAATTTGTGGAATTCTGAATGTATTTGTAGTGGCGAGAAGTTCGAGGCCGGCTTTCTCTGTCTCGAACATGGAGGGAAATTTTTCGGCCGAATTTATTTTAACAACAAGATCTTCTTCACTAGTCTTTAGCAGGTAGACATCGTTAATATCTCCTCCGGCCAGTGGATGAAAGCTTTGTAAATTGAACGAATGATGTGCTGTTATGGTGCGAAGTATAGCGTCCATGATCTACGAGCTCCTTCTTATATAGGTCTCGTAAGTAAAAGCGTGATCGTGCCGTTCGTCTATAGGATGGTAGTGCTCCTCTACAAGTTCCCAGTCGCTTTCCGGGATCTCCGGGAAGTAAGTATCGGCATCGAAAGTGCCATGAACCCTTGTAAGCTCGATCTTTTGGGCAACTTCAAGGCCCTGAGCATAGATCTCACCCCCGCCAATAATAAAAGGTTGATTATCTGTTTTGGATAATTCCAGTGCTTTTTCCATAGAGTGAACTACCGTGATACCTTCTGCGTTGAACCCCTGATTTCGGGTTATAACAATATGTGTCCTGTTGGGCAAGGGGCTGGGAAAAGACTCGAAGGTCTTTCGTCCCATAATGATAAAATGCCCGGAAGTAAGTTGCTTAAATCTTCTGAAATCGTCCGGCAGGTGCCAGACCAGCTGGTTATTCAAGCCGAGTTCGTTATTCTCCCCGGCTGCGGCAATCATCGTAATCATTCGTTTTCCGGTGGTAATGGATTTAGTGTTTCGTTTTTTTTTAAAACTTGCTGTTGTTTAAGCAATTCGCCGTCAACTTCTTTTTGCAATTCTGCAATTCGTTCACTTTGTTTTGCTTTCAATCGTTCCAATTGTCTGTCTTCCCATTCTTTCCCCATAAATTTATTCATCATAAAAACATTGAAAAGATGAATGAGAAACAGGAATGCCCAAATAAGGATAGCCCAAATAAACCAGTCTTTTATAAAAAACTCATCACCTATCCCTAATACGGGATTTATAATGATCAGCAACACCGATCCCGCCAGAAAGATGATGAAATGCTGCATCAATCTCTTCTTTTGTACAATGCGTTTTCTAGCGTATTCGTATTGCAGTCGTTGTTCGTGATCTAATCCCTCGGTTTTTTTGTTTTTTGAAAACATGCTGACTACTTTTGACTATTGTAAAAATATTGAAAATTGACGGTTTAACTGTCCCGTTATATGGAAGATTTTAAAAAAGAGTTTCCCCTTACCCAACATTATACCTATCTCAATACCGCTTCCTGTGGTCTGTTTTCCCGTTCTCTGGTGGCATGGAGACAAGAGCAAGATAAAAAATTGATGGAAGGAGGTAGTATTTTCAGAGATACACACAAACAGCATATAAGGGAAATTAGAACCGGTTTAGCACGTTTTTTTTCTACTTCTGAAGAAACCATAGCCCTGGTTCCTAATTTTTCAATAGGGATGAACACTCTCCTGGACGGATTACCCGCTGGTAGTAAAATATTACTGCTAGAGGGAGATTATCCATCCATCATCTGGCCTGCAGAGTTTCGGAATTTCAAAGTTTGTTACGCCCGCATCGATTCTAATTTAGAGCAAAACATAGAGGAAGCATTGGCAGCACACAACCCTGATGTTTTTGCGTTTAGTATGGTGCAATATATTAGTGGGATCATGATGGATATGGAATTTTTAAACCGAATAAAAGCCTATCATCCCAAACTCCTGCTCATTGCAGATGGTACTCAATTCCTGGGAACCACCAATTTCAGTTTTTCTGAAAGCCCGGTAGATATAATCGGTGCCAGCTCATACAAATGGCTATTGTCGGGATATGGTAATGCACTCTTCATGATCAAACCTGAAGCCCATCATAGATTTTCATTGAAAACCATCGGATTTAATTCTGCCGATGCGAGTTTCGGACGAAGAGACGAGATCGGTTTTGTAGGCAAGATGGAGCCTGGACATCTGGATACGCTCAATTTTGGTAGCTTGGGTGAATCGGTGACATATCTCGAAAAACTGGGGATGGATAAGGTGGAAGAATATCTAAACGATCTCATTTGTACAGCCAAGGCAGAATTCGTTAAAAGAGATCTTCTCGATGAAGCCGTTGTAGATAGAAAAAAGCACTCTACTATTTTTAATATTAAGGGTGGCCAGGAGTTGTTTGATAGATTAAAAGCCGAAAATGTGATCTGCTCGCTTAGAGGGAAAGGAATTCGGGTGAGTTTTCATTTCTATAACACCAGAGAAGACCTTGATAAACTATTAAAGATCATCGACGGATAATCACTCCGCAATTGTTACACCTTTCCAAAATGCTACGTAGCCTTCAATAGGTTTGGCAGCGTGACTGGTTTCCGGATAATACCAGGCGGCATCGTTGTTTGTTTCACCATCAACTAGCAGTGAATAATAAGAAGCTTCCCCTTTCCATGGACAAAACGTATGTGTATTACTGGGAATAATGAATTCTTTATTTACTGAATCCGGCGGGAAATAATGATTGTTTTCTATAACAATGGTGTCGTTGCTCTCCGCGATAACACGGCCCTTCCAGATAGCTTTCATTTTAGAGATTTAATAAGTTGGTAATTAAATTGACTGGATTCTTCTTGATCATTTTCTTCTGAAGACATAATCCTTATAATAATTATTCGCATCTGAAAAGGATGTTACTATCGAAAGACCTGCTTCTTCCGCCAGCCATCGAACCACCTTATCGTCGTATTTCTGTGATATCTCGGTGTGAATGGTCTCCCACGGATCGAAACAAATAGTAAGATCGATGGCTTCGATATTAACCTGCATTTTTTCGGTTGCAACTAAATAACTTTTCGCGGTTCCCGACTCCGGATCGTATACCTCCCAGTGTTTAAATTTATCCGGATCGAAATTCGCATTCATTTCAGAATTGATCCTATGCAAAAGGTTCTTATTGAATTCGGCGGTTACGCCAGTAGGATCGTTGTATGCATCCAGTATGGTCTGTGGATCCTTTTTTTGATCGAAACCCATAAAGACAAGATCTCCCGTATTCATGGTGTCTTTTAAATGAGATAGAAAATCTATGGCTCGCGGATGTAGTAAATTCCCAATATTGGAACCAAGGAGCAAGATCACTTTTTTACGTGAATTATATTGTTGAAGACGCTCCAGCACTTCAAAATATTCCCCTATTTCGGCGTCAACCCGCACCTTGGGAAGTTCGCAGTGCAAATCTGCGGTTAACAGATCGATGGCATTCTTGCTAATATCTATGGGCTTATAGATAAAATCATAATCATTTTCGGAAAGATAAGACAGAAGAATCTTTGTTTTCTTTCCATCACCGGCACCTAGCTCTATAAGGTCAATGCCTTTACCATTTCCACGGAACAATTCAGAAATCGCTTTCTTATGCATACTCAGTATCTCAAACTCACTGTTAGTAAGATAGTATTCATCCAGTTCCATGATATCCTGAAAGAGTTTATCTCCCCGTTTGTCGTAAATGTATTTGGAATACAAGAATTTTGGATTAGCGGTTAGGCCATTATATACATCCTTTTTGAAGGAAGTGTCGAGAATAGTTTCAGTGATCGTACTCATGTTTTACGCTTTTATCTGGCTAGCCGGATCCCGGTAAATTGCCATCGCAGGTTCGTTTGAAAAAAGTTTCTGTAGGTCGGCCGGGTATGATCTTCGGGAGTAGCAACGGAGCCACCTCGTAAAACTTTCTGATTCACCATAAACTTACCATTGTATTCGCCAATTGCTCCCGGAGGTTTTTTATAGCCCGGGTATGGGAGATAAGCACTTTCGGTCCATTCCCACCGATCTCCCCAACTAAATTGATGCTGTGCAGCTTCCCATTCAAATTCGGTGGGTAAGCGACAGCCTTTCCACTGGGCATAAGCAAAAGCTTCAAAATAGGATATATGGCTTAAAGGGGATTCCATCTCCAATTCATTAAGGCCTGCCAGGGTGTAATGATGCCATACACCATCTATATTATGCCAGTACATGGGTTGAGTGATCTGTTGCTGCTGAACCCAGTCCCAGCCCTCAGCATGCCAGAGATTGAATTTGGAATATCCATCATCTTCGATAAATTCCAGGAATTCCTGGTTTGTGACCAGCCTATTCGAAATTTCATAATCGTGAAGGTAGACCTTGTGACGACCAAGTTCATTATCGTAGCAAAAATCTGTAGAGGCATGTCCTATCTCGTAGATCCCTTCCTCAACTGGGATCCATTGTTGCTCATCGTTTTGAACAGGATTTTCTCGAAATTGATCGTTGTATTTTGGGAGTATTGGATTGTTACCCAGAATATACTTGATATCGGTAAGTAGCAATTCCTGATGCTGTTTTTCGTGGTGAATACCAATTTCCAGCAGCGAGTAGATATGTTCATTTATCTCTTCTGAAGTAAGAAATTCTTTCATTTCGTTAGTCACATAATGGCGATAATCGTAGACCTTGGCTACGCCCGGACGAGATAAATTACCGCGATCACTTCTAACAACTCGTTTGCCAACTGTTTCATAGTAGCTATTAAATACAAAGGCAAAATCTTCGTGAAAGAGTTTATAGTCGGGTTTGTATGGCTTCAGAATAAATTCTTCAAAGAACCAGCTGGTATGCCCAAGATGCCATTTAGGCGGAGAAACATCGATCACCGGCTGAACGACATAATCTTCGATCTCCAGCGGTTTACATAGTAATTCGGTATGTGAACGTGTTTCTAAAAAGAAAGAAACCAGTTTTTTGGTATGGATCATAAAAAAAGAGTCGGAATTTATCTCCGACCCTTAAAGATACCAAACATTTTTTTCGATTTTCTTTATGCTTTGTTAAACCTTATGGCCACTGTTTCTTAGATTTTTTGCGTTTCAGTCGGCGTTCTGCTCTGGCCGAAGGTTCCACTTCAAAAATTATGGGAAGGGCATACAGTACTCCCACTTCTTCACCGCGTTGTTTCCCCGGTTTCATTTGAGGGAGCAGGGACACTACTCGTATGGCCTCGGTCTCTAACTTCTCATGGTCTGCTCTGGAACGAATATCCACAACATTTCCTGTTTTATCAACCATAAATTGTACTGCTATCCTGTATTTTCCAGGCCTGAGATCAAGGGATTTCACCAGTTTCATGTCGAAGTTTTCACTCACAACTCTGGCAACGTTGTCGGACATGCAATTTTTCAGCACCTTATTGTCTGTACCCTCACAGCCGGGATATACTGGTACATTTTCAATAGTAGCAAAGGGAACCGCAGCTTCTTCAGTAATGGTTGTAGAATCGCTTCCGTCCTGGGCGAAACTATTCATACCCATAAAAAGGGTACAAATAAGGAAGATATTTTTGAACATATTACTTACCGGTTTTGAAGGTAATTGGTACGGTGTACTCAATAGCCCGGGGTTTACCGGCCAACATCCCCGGTTTGGCCATTTTTGGAATGGACATGATGTTTCTTTTGGCTTCTGCCTGGAGTCCCGCATTTCCTCCCGTAACATTCTTGATCTCAATGAGACCCTCGGTATTAACGATAAAGGTAACAACCACTCGTCCCTGGATGTTCTTTTTGTACTCTTCGGCAGGATATTTAAAGTTTTTAGCGATATGTGTGGCAAGTTGGGTGTTAAAGCAGTTATCCCTTTTGTCCGCATTGTTGCTTTCACAGCCTGGCCAAACAGGTGCTACTTCCCGCATAGTTACCTTGTTCTTGTCCACTGTTCCCCATTCCTGGGCATAACCGCCAATACTAGTAATAAGGCATAGAAGTATTAATATATTTTTCATAAATAGGCTTTTTTAAACGGCAACCACACCTTTTATATGGGGGTGGGGGTCGTAATTTACAAGTTTAAAATCATCAAACTTGAAGCCAAATATATCTTTTACATTCGGATTTAGCAACATTTTCGGCAAAGGGCGTGGTTCCCGGGATAATTGAAGCTCCAATTGTTCCATGTGATTACTGTAAATGTGGGCATCGCCGAAGGTGTGAATGAAATCCCCGGCCTCATAACCACAAACCTGTGCCATCATCATGGTAAACAATGCGTAGGAAGCAATATTAAAAGGAACGCCTAAGAAAACATCGGCACTTCGTTGATAGAGTTGGCAGGAAAGTTTTCCATCGGCCACGTAGAATTGGAAGAAAGCGTGACACGGAGGAAGGGCCGCTTTTCCGTTTGCTACATTTTCGGCAAAGGGTTTAGACGTATCGGGCAATACGGAAGGATTCCAGGCACTTACCAGCATACGCCTGCTATCGGGATTGGTCTTTAGGGTTTGGATCACTTCCGAGATCTGGTCGATCTCCTCACTATTCCAATTGCGCCACTGATGGCCGTAAACCGGTCCGAGGTTGCCATCTTCATCTGCCCATTCATTCCATATTCTTACACCATTTTCCTGCAGGTATTTTACATTCGTATCCCCGTTCAGGAACCAAAGTAGTTCATAGATGATCGACTTTAGGTGAAGTTTTTTAGTAGTGACCATAGGAAAACCTTGGCTAAGATCAAAGCGCATCTGGTAGCCGAAGACACTTTTAGTGCCGGTACCGGTGCGATCGCTCTTTACTGCACCCTGTTCTAAAATATGATTAACGAGGTCGTGATATTTTTTCATGCTGAACTTTTTTCAGGAAATAAAAATATAAAACAGCTTGTTTTTAAAGAACAGCAAATCAGTTCTTTTATTACAAGTTATCAACGGTTTTATTCTGAAATTTTAACCGATCAACATTCCGGCAATAGTAGCCGTGAGCAAGGCTGCGATAGTACCTCCTATTAAGGCTTTGATACCAAAAGCGGCCAGCGTCTTTCGCTGGGATGGTGCCAGCACTCCAATACCACCAATCTGTATCCCGATGGAAGCAAAGTTTGCGAAACCGCAAAGTGCATAGGTTGCAATCACTATAGATCGATAATTCGTGATGGCCCCGTTATTCTTCAGATCGCTAAGAGAAGCGTAAGCGTAAAATTCGTTTAAAATGGTCTTTTCTCCAAGGAGTTGTCCCACCACTACAATGTCTTCTGCCGGGACTCCTATGATCCAGGCCACCGGAGCAAATATATTACCCAGTATGTATTGCATAGAAAGTTCGGTATATCTGCCTTCTGTAACGGTGGCGATCTTATCGTTCAAGCCGGTAGGCCCGCCAACAAGATCTGAAGAGATCCAGTTTAAAACCGCCATAAGAGATGTAAATACTAATAACATGGCACCTACATTCACGGCTAGTTTGATCCCATCGGTCGTACCTTTCGAAATAGCATCCA
>QQUG01000202.1 GCA_008501705.1 Flavobacterium sp. | reverse complement strand
ACCCGCGGCCACAAGTACCGTTGCAGAAACTAGCCCACCTGCTCAGGAAGCAGCGGCAACAGTTGCTGCCAAAGCAACCGCCAGCGCGAAATCTTCCGGCTCTAAAAAAGGCCTGATGTATGCTGTGATCGCAGTAATAGCGGTGGTAGCTATCTGGGGAATTTACAGTATCACTTCCTCCGGGGAAGTCCATAACGATATGATGGCTCAGTGTAAAGCAGACTGGGAAGAACTGGAGACCGATCTCGCTGCCGATAAAGAATCTTTTAACGAGTTAGCTGCGCTGCGCAGGCATATCGAATTGTATGCGCCTTGTCCGCACGAGAATGCGGCCATGGACAGGATCTCATTTCTAAAGGCCATGGGAGGTGATGCAGGGGATGTGGTCACCACAGAAAACGGAACGGAAAACCAGGTGAACAACACCAATAGTTCTAATACATCAGCGAATACGGGAGGAACACCAGGTACAAATAATAATGCCGAGAATACCAACAACACTGAACCCGAGGAGACACCCGTAGAGGTTACTGAAGAAGTAATAGCCAGTAATGCCGTGAATGGCAACAATGTCCAGAAAGTAACCTATAACGGCGGGATGTTTATAAAGAAGAACCAAAAGGTATGGCTGGAAGTAAATGATAATGGAGAGCGTATTTTTAGAGTTTCCAATTGGGATCAGGACGCGGTTTATTTAAGAGACGGAGATGTTAAGATCAGGCTGGATGTAACTAATTTTGTAGTGTATTACGCCGACGCGAATACAGAAGAATTTCAACTATATGTCATCGATGAGATCTCGGATACACAATAGTCTTTTCCGAAGAAAATAATTACAGTGACAAGATCATCGTTTACGAAGCGAAAGTAAAATAAGCAGAGAGATCAGGGAACAGATAAGGAAGCCAATAAATAGCGGTAAGGCCGTATCTGCAACATAACGCCCAATCCAGGTGCTGATGGGTACTGCCATCATAGTGGCGATAAATCCTGTAATGGCTGCTCCTATGCCCGCGATATGACCCACGGGCTCCATGGCCAGGGCGCGAAGATTTCCGAAGAGGAAGCCAACACAGAAGAATTGAATTCCGAAGAAAACCAGCAAAATATAAATACTGGGGTTATCACTTCCGAAGAAAAAGATCACATAGAGCAGGGAAGTGGCAAAATAACCGATAAGCGACAGAGACACCAGTCTTTTCATTCCATAGCGCAGTACAAAACTACCATTTAGGAAAATAGCCGAGCCAATCGCGATAGCCAGGCCGGCGAAGATATAGGGAAACTCTTCTTTAAGTCCGTATTGCTCCTGAAAGATCTGTTGCGAACTACTAAGGTACACCAGGAACGATCCTACCACAAATCCGGAGATCAGGGTGTAGCCCATGGTTTTTTTATGTTTTAGTACTTCTTTAAATCCTTCGGAAATGATTGCCGGTGTAAAGCGGATGCGGTTTACTGGCAGCAGCGTTTCTGCCTGTCGTTTCCAGAACCAGAAAGCCACCAATAAACTGATGAAGATCTGAATGTAAAAAATACCCTGCCAGTTATGAAGATCGAGCACGAGTTTTCCCAGGGCCGGTGCGACTATGGGTACCAGGAGGAATACAACGGTAACAAACGACATGATTCGCGCCATATAATCGCCCGAATATTTATCCCTGATGATGGCTATGGCAATGGTTCGGGGTGATGAGAGTCCGATGCCCTGAAGGATCCTTCCAGCGATCATCACCTCCAGGGAGGTGGCATACACACAGAGAAAACTTGCAATGATGAACAGCACAAATCCGAAATAGACTACAGGTTTTCTTCCCAAACTATCGGACAAAGGGCCAAAGAAAAGCGGCCCAATTCCTAGTCCGAGAAATATCATTGTTATAAGCAACTGGTTATCAATTAGCCGGCTTGTCCCAATGGCGAGCCCAATAATATCGAGGGCTGGCAAAAGAGCGTCTATGGCCAGGGCCACAACAGACATGAGGGCGGCCATTAATGCAATAAATTCGAACTGTGAAGATTTTGGCTGAGACATTTGGCAAAAGTAGTTTATTATTAGTATATTAATATCGTCTAAGCACTCAATCTACACGGACTTAATTTTTTCGAAACCTAACGATTATCATATTTTAAGAAGTTAGGTCTGCATAGCTTTAAGGTTTGAAAAATTAAATCGATTCGTTAACCACATAATACCACTGGAAAATGAAAGTATTCGACAACAAGCACATTAAGAATGTTGTGTTCGTAGGAGCGCATCATTCTGGAAAAACAACCTTGTCTGAGACCATGCTTTTCGAAGCTGGTCTTTTAAATAGAAGAGGGACCGTAGAGCAAAATAATACCGTATCAGATTATCACGAAATAGAGCACCAACGAGGTGCTTCTGTTTTTGCTACCCCACTGCATACAGAGTGGCGTAATTACAAGATCAACATCATAGACACTCCTGGACTGGACGATTTTATAGGGGAGATCATTTCCTCTATTCGGGTGGCCGACACCATCGCTATGGTGGTAAATGCCACAGATGGAGCCGATATAGGGACAGAGATCATCTGGAACTATATTGACAAATACAACAAACCCACGGTGTTTGTAATCAATAAAATAGATGCAGACGACGCCAAGTTTGAAGACAGCGTACAAAGCTTAAAACAACTGGTAGGGAACAATGCTACACTCATTCAGTATCCCATTAAGTTGGATGGAGCCCAGTGTATTGTGGACGTATTGAAAATGAAGTGTTATAAGTTTGGACCCGATGGTGGAAAGCCCGAAAAACTGGATATCCCGGACGACCAGAAAGAACGAGCCGAGAGGTTACATAACGAATTGGTAGAAAAGGCAGCCGAGAATGACGAAGAGCTGATGGAGCTTTACTTCGAAAAAGGCAGCCTGAATGAAGACGAGATGCGTAAAGGGATTAAATTAGGAATGCTAAATCACGATCTGTTCCCTGTATTCTGTGTATCTGCTTTAAAAGATATGGGTACGGGCCGCCTGATGGGCTTTATTGACAATGTAGCGCCCTCTGCAGGCGATCTGCGTCCGGAGCAAAGCGTGGAAGGACAAGAAATAAAGCGTAGTGTCGATGCCGATACAACGCTTTTTGTATTTAAGACCTTATACCAGCAGAATTTAGGAAAGGTAACCTTCTTCAAGGTGAAGTCCGGGGAGGTGAATGTGAACGATAAGTTGTATAACGCCAGAACGGGGGAAGTGGAAACGCTCAACCAGTTATTTATCATGGACGGTAAGGTGAAGCATTCTGTGCAGAAGCTTACCCAGGGAGATATAGGTGCAACAACCAAGCTAAAATCCACCGAAACCAACGATACCCTCAATGCGAAGGAGAATGGACCAACGATAAAACCCATACAATTCCCGCAATCGCGCATAGAAAAAACTGTTTCGGCGGTGAATACTTCGGAAGAAGAGAAGTTGAACGAGGCGCTGAAGCGGATACATTCTCAGGATCCAACATTAAAATTGCGTTATAATAACGAAACGCATCAAACTGTGATAGGATGCCAGGGAGAACTGCACTTGCTCACAATTTCCTGGGCATTAAAGAATATTTACGATGTGGAAGCCAATTTTGACGTTCCGAAGATCTCTTACAGAGAGACCATTCAACGAAGTGCAACGGCAAATTACCGGCACAAGAAGCAGAGTGGGGGAAGCGGACAATTTGGTGAGGTACATCTTAAGATAGAACCATATTTTGAAGGAATGGCAGAGCCGGAAGGCTTTAATATAAGGGGGAAAGAAGAGATCGACCTGCCCTGGGGCGGGAAGCTTGTATTCTACAATTGTATTGTAGGAGGGGTGATCGATACCCGTTATCTGCCCTCTATAATGAAAGGAATACAAGAAGTTATGGAGTCCGGGCCATTAACAAAATCGCGAGCACGAGATATCCGTGTAATGGTGTATGATGGGAAGATGCACGCGGTAGATTCTAACGATATATCGTTTAAGATCGCCGGGGCACATGCCTTTAAGGAAGCCTTTGTGAATGCCAATCCGAAATTACTGGAGCCCATAGATGAAGTGACCATAAAAGCGCCGGAGTCTATGGTTGGAAATGTAATGACCGATCTGCAATCGCGTAGAGCCCTGATCCAGGGGATAGATTCGGAAGACCGCTACCAGGTATTAAAAGCGTTGATCCCAAGAGGGGAGATGACTAATTTCTCTACCCAGTTACGATCGTTAACCCAGGGACGTGCCAATTTCACATCGAAGTTTCACAGTTACCAGGCGGTACCAACAAATATTCAGAAACGATTAACCCAAACCACCGAGGCCGTAGGGCAGGATAAGTAGATGAGGCGGTTGTCGGCTGAATTAATACTAAAATACAAACATACTAACATACCAGTATACTTAATAAAATAGGAACCTTAATAATGATAGACTATGCAGACACAAGTGCGTTATTTAAGTGATTTGAAGTTTAACCTGGAAACCTGGCGCAGGGAATTGCGTTTTCATTTCGATGAGATGGATACCTTTCAAGAGAAGTTGGAAGAGATCTCTGTGCGTGAATTTGGACATGATGCCAGGAAGTCTTTAGAGAATTTTCAAAACAGGATCATGATCGAGAAAGCTGCGATCGCCAAATTAAAACACCGTTGTAAGGATAAATTAAGAAACATACACCTGGCCGATCTCACCGAGAATATAGATGGTCGATTACGTACAGAGCAGTCCACTTTAAAGGACGATATGCGCACCTATATTAAAATGCATTATGACCTCAAGGAGGAGATGATGGATTATTTTGCCACATATCTGGACGAGTAAATTTAACCATGCTTATGATTAATAAACCACATCCTTGTGAGGGGGTGTGGTTTTGTTGTGTTTATACCGTAACTTTATGAGTCTGAATGAGTTTTGAGGTACGATTTTTGCAATATTGAAGAAAAGAAATGATATGAGAACTTTAGTTTTAGCCATGAGTTTACTAGTGCTTGCGGGTTGCAAGAGTACAGATCCTGCGATCGCAGAAGCAGAGGCGCAGCACACAAAAGCCTTAATAGACAGCAAGCATTACGAAATAGACATGACATGGGCCACACCAATGGCGTCTAATGCAATGAACCAGATAAGTAATTCTAATTTGTTGCCGGCCGACAGCAGGACCGGGCGAATCAACCTGATGGGCAGCAGCAGTTATATACGTGTAAAAGGAGACAGCCTGGAGGTATACTTACCATATTACGGAACGCATCAATTAGGTCACAGGCCCGGAGAAACCAATAATGCCATACAGTTTGTGGGAGAGCCGGACAAGTACGAAGTGGTATATAATGAAAAGAAGCAACTCACACAGATCTATTTTAGGATGAAGGAGCGCACAGAGCAGTACGATGTGAATATTCGCGTATTTGACAATGGAAGTACAAATGTGAATGTGAACAGCACCCATAGGAATTCCATAGGTTATACAGGTAATTTAAAGGAGATAGAGGAGAGATAAAGAGCAGGATCTACTCAAAAAGGGGCAATCCCTAAAATATCCTATTTGACATAATATAAATTATAGAACAATTATATATAATACAGCAATTTCCGTACAGCTCTGCTGTTTTACATAATTCAGTTATAACTACAGCTTGCTGTATTATAACGTATGGAATTATGAAAAAGGAAATTGCCTACCCTTAGAATTCATTAATCCTGATTCAGTTATTAGCGCTTTAGTTATGTTAACGATGTGTATTTTAATAATTCATCCACTGGATAAATTAATTAAAATAATATGTAAAAGGAAATTGCGATGATCATAAATTCATTAATCCTGATATTCCCCTGGAATATTTTGAATACGCGGTTCTCAGAGCCTTGGGTTACGGCTCGCTCAGTGAGCCACAAATTATTCGTAGTTTAATATTTATAAACCCTGCGGGTTTCACGCCTTCGCAGGCCCGCATTTTCTTCAGGCCACTGCCCTAGAATCATTTTTAGCACGTAACAATCTTTATATCACAATCAAAAATATCTTTTACTTCATCATCGGAATATTTTGCATTTGGAACTCCAATAGCAATAAGTTCCACCGGCCTTGACATAGCCACATAAATCATCCTTTTCTTTTCACCAGGAAACTGCTCCGGCGTTCCATAATCGGATAACGATATGTTTTGACCTTGACTAGTGGGGCTTAGTATTATCAATATGGAATCAAAAGTCTTTCCTTTTACTTGATGAATGGTCGAAACAGGAATTCGCAAACTTCTGTCCTTAAAATCAAATAAATCTGAAATAATGACTTTATATTGTTTTGTCCACTGTCCTTTTTTAATTGCAAAGTCTATATCATGATTTAGAGAAAACATCTTTTTGATGTAGGCTTCACTTAAGGAAGTCCAAACTTCTAGTGTATTTTCAAAACTGGGAGCTCCTTTAAGAACTTCCATTATTTGCGCATTGTATTGAGAATCACTTCTTAATTCTATTATTCTTGCTCTTGATTCCAGTTTAGTGATATGCGGTTCTTCAATTTCAGGCACAATAACACGTAAAATATTTACTGCGCTTTTAATGTCATTTTTATGGTAACAATTTATCGCTCTAATAAAATAATACGGAATTGAGCTTTTCCATGGATTAATATTGCTAATTCCTTCTCCCGATATCAATTTCTGCATTTTTTTCCCGCGAACTACTACTTGACAATTTTTATAATCTTGGATCAATTCGATATACTTTTCAACGCATTTGATTTCTTCACCCTCATTATATCTTAAAACATGAACTTCCTTTTCATTTTTTATCTTGGCAGTGGAACTAATTTCCTTTTCAGTTTCCAACCTTAGTTTTTGATAAGTGTTAATAATAGTTTGAGATGAACGTCTGCAGCTCATTAACTCAAGACAATTCCAGTTCTCTTTATCTTTGTATTTAGCATAAAACAAATCTGGCCTTGCGTCTCTAAACTCATATAAACTTTGGTACGGGTCGCCAACAAATTCTATATTTTTAAGCCCCAACTCAATCAACTTGTCAAAAATTGCATGTTGAATTTCAGAAGTATCTTGAGCTTCATCTATTATCAAATACGGAAATCTCATTGCAAGCCACTCTCCTATTCGTGGAAAACTATTCAAAATTTGCAGTGCAAAATATTCTGAATCAGATGATTTCAATAAACCGAGAGATAATTGCTGAGTTTTAACCGCGTTACAATAATCAAAGTATGCCTGTTTTCCATCTCCTCCTATGGTAGAAAATGTTGTACCATCAACCTTAAACTCAACCGAACTTGGTTTATACTTAAAAAGATATTTGGAATGTCTTCGTAACAATTGATAATTACCACGTAATATATCGTCAATCACATCACTTTCATCAACAATTTGCACCTTACTAAGAGTTGGATCAATTAAATGTACGAAAGGTTTTGTAATGTAGGAATATATAAAGCTGTCTATGGTTGAGACATCATTTGGAAAGCTTAATAATTTGCCAGTAAAGACTTTGAATTTTTCATTAATTTCATCTTTTGCAACATTTGTGAACGATAAGCAAATTATGCCTGCATAGTCGCCAAAATCTCTATTACTTTCTTCAATTAATTGAATTAATTTGTAGGCAATTGTTGTTGTTTTACCACTTCCTGGACAAGCGTTTAAGACAATTTTACCTCTTGTTTTTAGGTACTCTTGGCGTTCTGGGCTATTCTCGAATTCCATATACTATTGCAATAAATGCTTAACTCCTTTTTGAATATAATATGGAACCAAGAAGGTCTTTTTTGCATCTTCAAGGTTATCTAGAATATGCTGTGCAAAATCTTGTGCGAATTCGGATTTAGCGGGGAGGGCTTTCCATAATAAAATCGATATTTTTCGCCTCTGACCAGCATCAATGGCCTTTCCCTGAATACCATCAACATAAGCTTTGATAATCTTGAACTTATCTGATAAACTATTTTCAATATACTTTACCAAAAAGTTATTGAAGAAATCAACCTTATTATTTGGGACATTATCAAACGCTAATTGATATTCTAACGTTTTTACTGCAACATGTAATTCAATATTCTTGTTCCCATTAATTACCGAAGCAATGTTCTTTATACGATTTGATTCATATTGACCTATTAATAGTTTATTAAAATCTTCTAGGTTGTTATCTTTAAGTAAAGAATCGAATGGGTAATTTTTTGATTCACTTTTACATCTGTCATCATCTGTTATTATTGTAACTTTTTTATCCAGTCTTTTTTCTTCATGAACAGAGTTGAATAGGTATAAATAAGGATAAAATGAAATTCCCGTTATATTGACTAATTCGATTCTATAATCTTCTATTTGAAACCCTAGTACCTTTACAAATGAATTTATCAACAATTCTTCAGAAATACCTTCTACTAACATTATTGCTCTTGCATAAAAAAGTTGAGATCTTGTAACATCGATATATCTAATTAGTTGTTTCCTCCTTTTTGTCATAGAGTCTTCATCAATTAGCAAATGAGGTTTTGTAACATCTTCTACAATTTTTTCCGAAACCCTATCTTTATAACAATCTATAAGTCTGGTAGCCCTATTGTTCAGATGAATTAAGTTTTGAAATAACGCTTTTGAAGTTAAAGTGGGTGAATGTGAGGTAATAAAGAGTTGACTATTCTCAGGGGCATTAGTTTCTTTCAAAAAGTTGAATAAATTCAATTGTAATTGAGGATGAAGATGTGCCTCTGGTTCTTCTATCAAGAGAGCAAAATGAGATAACTTATCGACACTCAATCGATCCTTAATATCACCAAGAACTGTAGCAATGTAGATGAGATTATTAAAACCCAAGCTATTTTGCCAAAGGTTGAACCCAGTATCTGTATTAAGGGTTTTCTTATCATGAGGCAAAAAAGGCTTAATGGCATTAACAATATATTCAATTTTGGCCTGATTCATAATTAGACCTATTTTATTTTCCTGCCCGCTTTTAAAAATTTGTTCAAGATTTGTATTGACGCTATCTCTAGTTAATACAACTTCATCTCTCTTCAATAAATCCTGATTGGCTTTACTAACAATCTCCTCAATTTCTTCATTTTTTCCTGCACGAGTTACAATTCGTTTTATTACTTTTCCAAGTATATTGTTTCTGGTATTTAATAAATCTTTAGTGCTATCCCTTAATGCTCCAAGATAGTAATGTTGGAATAACTCAAAGGTTTTGTAATCAGCTTTTTGTGACCCTCCTATCCCGGTTCTATAACTAAAAGAAGGGTATTTATCTTCTCTTCTTTGATATTCTATAGTTATTGTTGCATAATCTTCATCAGGAGTTCTTCCGAGCATCATGTATTCATAAAATGCACCTTTCTGTTCATTCGATAAATCGCTAAAATTATAAGTAATCTCTATTGTTGTGGAGGTCGTCTTCGTATCTAAATCTTGAAAGAAATCCTCGTTAGAAATGTATATATCTCTTTTGGGATCACCTATATTGTATAATAATCTTATAGCATCGATTAATGCAGATTTACAACTACCATTTTCTCCGATTATCATGTTTATACTTGAATCAAAATTAGCTTCAAGGCTTCTAATTCCACGAAAGTTTTGAATCTCAATTTTTGATAAATACATCCAATATATAGTCACATTAACAATTACTCTAGAAAGGGGACTAGAGTTTCACTTAATTGCCTAATTAGTTTAGGGGAGAGATTAAATATAGTAAAAAAATAACCAGTAAATATTGCAGAATTCCACAATATTCAACAAGTGAATAGAAATCCACTTCACACACATTTTGCTCCACTCCTTTACCCTTTTGGCAAAAAGAGTGTTCCATTAAATTTTAAAAAGTATTATCTAGAAAACTTTTTAGCGAAGATTAGGCCATTCAACTTTGCTTTTATGCCAAAGCAAAGTGACATAATGCGGTGCGTTGAAGTTTTTTAATTGCAAAATACTGTATACAGTGAATTTTATAATTTCATTAACGAAAGTAATTTTCGTTAAATTAGGAGGAAATAAATAACATCAAATATTAATACAATGGATAATATTTTTGAAAACATATGGGTGGTTACAATTGTTGGAGGTGTAATTGTAGGAGTTATAATATTAATAATCGGTCGTCGATGGCAAGCGAATAAAAATCGACTCAAGGAACATGAATTAGAAATAGAAGGTAAAATGGAAGTTGGAGGAGATTTAACTGTTGGAGACAAATTCGAGAACCATAAACCCGAATCCGGCTCACACAAGGCTGAGATAAAAAAAGGTGCAGAACTAAGAACAGAAGGTGATACTACAATTGGAAATAAGTCAGACAATTGAAATATGTTCAAAGACATAAATTGGATGAAGGTTTTAATGAATTGATTCAATGTGTCGACAATCAATATCTTCATATTCATGGGTTAGCTGGTTCGGGCAAGACATTTTTTATTAAACAATGTCATTACCTATCATCTAAAGAGAAATTATTTTTAGATTATTCTGAACTAGAAGAACTAACTATTGAACTTCTAATCAAACGTATAGTTCAATTATTGTGCGATGAAAAAGCGATTAAAGCATTTAATGAGAGGGTTTCTCTAAGAATAAATCAAGAAGTCTTTTATAATACAGGATATCGTAAATCCCACATACTCAAAGTTCATGGGACTTTAAATGTACATAGAGACGTTATACTTGGAGACGTTCATAATTATGGCGAATCCGATGCAAAATCCAAAAAAAAAATAAAATACCAAATTCTTACAGAGGAGTTAATCAAACTCTTAGAAAAAAAACGAAGTGAACTATTCATCATAATTGATAGGGCGGAAAGACATGAAGGTAAAATAGAAGTAATAGATTGGCTAACCTATCAATTGATTCCTACTTCTCCTTTGTTTCGAATAATCACGATAAGTCGTAATAAAAAGTGTCTAGCTTTTAGGTCCCTTAAATCAGTTTCACATGAGATTTGTTCATTCAGCGAGGACGAAGTGGAATATTTAGCCGATCAACATGGAATCACCGATCATAATGATATTTCAACAATTAAATCGATCTCTAGATTACATCCTCTATCCGTCGTATTAGTTATACGGGCTCTTCAAAATATGAGTTCAGCCAACTTAAGGAACTCACATGATTGGGACACATTCTCTCAGAAATTGATCATGGAATTTCTAATTGAAAAGATTCTGGAGGATGAAAACAAGACGATTTATAAGAATGCACTTTTAATTCTTCCGATGTTTCGATTCTTTATTGCTGATACTTTTGATTTAATAAAGGAAATTCCAAGGTCTGAAACTCAAAAAATACTAAATCATTTTGAAGACTTAGGATTTATCGAAAAAATCGGCAACTCATTCAAATTTCATGATTTGTTATTTGAATTAATAAATAAATACATTAAAAAATATCATGGAATCAATTACTACAAACAAAAGCACGAAGAAATATATTTAAACTATATGAAATCTTCGGCCCCTGATGGTCATCAATTAATGTACACCATTGAACCATTGTATCATATTTTTACCTCTGACCCTTTAAAAGCTAATTCCTATTTCGAAAAAATATGCAAGTATGCCTTAGATAGAAAAAACAAAATTCTCGCTAAAATTATATTGAATGAAATTGATTTTTCTGTAATCCCAATGAGTCCTGAAAAGGGATGGTATTATCTACGGCTGGCTGGATACTTTCGTGAATTTGATCAGTTCGAAATAGCATTAAATGTTCTTGAAAAATCAAAAGATCATGCGAAAAATGATATGCGTTTACTTGCTTCCATTTACAATAATTTCGGATGGGTTTACCTATATTTTCAACCTGATAAAAACATTGATGCTGCAATAATTTGTTTTAATGAAAGCAACAACATATGTACGTTAAATGACTTCAGTGATATCATCGGAAAGAATTATAATAATTTAGGAATTGCGATGGAAAGAAAAAGTCGATATCCAGAGGCCATTGAATTATATGAAAAATCATTGGAGATAACAAATTCAACAACTTATTATGAACCCATAGTTTCTGCCAAATCACTCCGCAATCTCGGATTACTGTATCTGAAGCAAAAATCATTTGATTCCGCTATAAACTTCTTTCAACAGGCGTTAAGGAAATATGAAGAATCACATGACTACCAAAGTCAAGGAGAAATCCTTTTTTTACTTGCTCAAATATATTATAGAAAGAAAAATTATAAACACTCTCTAAATATTAGTATTAAAGCGGAGAAGAGATTGCTGATTAACGCATATGGTAATTACTTGTCTGAGAATTATTTGTTGATGAGCAGAGCTTTATTAGAAATTGATTCCATGTCCGATGTTATTAAATGTTTGGTCAATTTTCTGATAACCAGCCTGAATATTAGTAGAAATTACCATCAAATCAGTGTGCGGAATTTATCACAATTTCTTAGAATAATTGCGATTAATAAATCAAAAATAGAGGCATGTAATATCGCTATTGAAATTTCGTCTATTTGGAAAAATGAAAAAAATCTAAATAAAATTCCCCTTTCTCAATTCATAAATGACTCACTCATTCCTGATATAAAAGCAATAAAGTTTTGGAAGTTAGAATCTTCAACTGTTATTCACACGCTGTCTTCAAAATGTAAAACTTCTAATCTTGAAAAATTAACAGTTTTCCCCAAGTACCCTAATATTCCGTCTCAAAGATGTAAGCGTTGTTAATCTTGGTCCAATAATATTAATCAATTTTAAATTCTATTCATAGCGCTTACTCACAACATAACAATCGACTGTCTCTAAATAAGATCCCCTCAGGAAAAAACCCCCTCCAAATTCAGTCTATTCCCTCTACTCTACCGTGACTGCAGGGCGTATATTTACTTGATTATTAACCAATTTACACCTATACAAATGGAAACTCCTAAAAATTCTTTTCACTTTAAACTATCCCAAAATAAATTGTTATCCTGCTGCCTGATCCTGCTTATGGGTATGGCCCTGGTAAGCTGTGGGAGTTTTACCAAGGTTAAGTACATACAGCACCAGGCTAGTACCAAACTAAAACTAGCCGATAACACCGTGCTTACCGCTCCTTCCGGATCACACTATATGCTGTACCTGGTGAACTGTATCGATAACTCCAAACGCAACGAAGGCTTCTTTTTTACTGCAAACCGCTTACGGAACGAAAGTGGCCAGGATGTACGTGTAGTGGATGTGCCTTTGATTACCAAATTGGTAGCCACAGGAGGAACTGAAACAGATATAGGACAGGTAGTCTTTGAGGTTTCCGGCCCACCCGAAGCTGTATTTTGCAACCTGAACTACGCTTCCTTTGGCTCGGAAAAAGTACTTATGGTAAACCAAACCACCTCCGGACCCATATACGGCCCTTCCATTGGATTTGTCGATATGATCGAACTAAGCAGCTCGTCCAGCCAGTATTCTCCATTTATAAAAGAGAACTATTGTGCGGATAAGGGGACGTATCATAATTAGTTGTCGGTTGTCGGTTGTAAGTAGTTAGAAGTTAGTGGTTAGTAGTTAGTAGTTAGTAGTTAGTAGTTAGTAGTTAAAGGTGAATAATCTAACTAAATAAAATCAGTCATAGTACGTCAGAAACTGCGCCTCAGCGACGATTCCTTAAAATTCAATGAATCGGAACGTTAAGCGCTTGGTGCTGTTTGAGGTGGCTAGCCACCGAGTTCAGCAAGCGTAGTGGAGATGAAGTAGTAATTTTAGGTAACGTTGGTGCAGCGCTAGACTTTTTTGTTTCTTTTTTGGGCAATGCAAAAAAGAAAATAGGATTAAAATTCTATTTATTGAATATTAATCTAACGATTTAATATAATCCAGATATTGCTGACTGAAATTAATTTTTATCTCAACCCATAACGGTAAATGATCGCTCATTTGAAAGGTCCGCCACTCCTCGTAATGCGCCTTCATATTGGTCTCCGTCCGTAGTGCTTCGGTTAACGATTTAACCTGCTTGGCGGCGTCACCTCTTATCTTCTTGGTCCTTCCGGTGGTCGATAGATCTTTTGCAACAGCCAATTTCTTTTCCATCATCTTTTTCATGATGGGTTTGTATAACTTGTAATCTTCTTTTCTGTAAACACTATTGAAGAATTGAAACACTCTATCGTCCCGGTTTGGCTCCAGCAGTGCCAATTCGTTCTTCTTTGATCGAAAGGATATCTGATCGTAAAACTTGGTTTGATCCCTATTACTCCCCTCTCTGTTCTTTATTACTGTAAATCCATTTTTCTCCAAGGCGTTGAATCCGGCGCTACCAACAGCCTTTATATTGAAGTCTCCAACAAGTATATGATTGGCATCGCTATTCTTCGCTTCTTTAGCTAAATATTTTGCTACCTTGGATATCTCCTCTACCCTTCTTTTATACTTTATTGATTTATTACTGTTGGATCCGAAGTAAATATGTACCGTTGAAAAATAAAATTTAAACCATTCAGATTGGAATTCAACTCCGAAAGGAGTCCGGGAAAACTGTCTTTTCTTAGTAGCTACTTCGCTGATCAGCAATCTATCCGGAAGGACTATCTCACCTGCAACTCCGGTAAATCTTACCTTACTTTTATTGTAGATGAAACCCAATCTTTCCTGGTTCCCTCCTATTCCACTATGTGAAACATCTGTAACAATATAGTCGTATGTATTTCGGCCTAAGATGTTCATCAATTGTTTGAGAGGCCATAAATCGGTACAAATTTCCTGGACCGCAATTACATCAAATCTTGATATGATCTCCGCAATATAGTACATCGACTCCGTGGTTCTATTCCCGTAATTAAAACGGTCATCATCAAAGTTTCTAATATTCCAGGTTCCTAAGATCAGGCTTTCAGTAGCCTTTTTCGACGGAAAATTTTCATTTTCAAGCTGTGTTCTAATTCGTTCAAGACCTCCAACAATACGAGATCTGTCACCAGATTTTAGTTTCTTAAGCGGACTGTAATAAGGCATAGTCTTTTGTTATTTAGTGATAGAATACACGAGTATAATAGGCCGATTCAATATTTGAAAAGGGGCTAGGCTATCTCATTTTCGTCAAAAAACTATTGGGAAGTGATCCAGAATGGTTCGTTAATTACAGAAAGATACAAAATATTAAAATGCCAACTAAGATTTTTATCGCCTATTGAGTATTTATACGGCAACTAAGCAATCTCTCGTTAACACATAAGGCATAGGGTAAATGAGTTTTCAGTTCTGAATACTAGAATACTAACATACCTTACGCTACTCAAACTTCCCGCCTCAACACTTCAAGCGGAGAACTTCTCAGCACCGTCCGGATATTGCTTAGGCCAATGGCCATAACTAAGAACGTAACCCCGGGCAGGAACACTACAAATGGCATCATAGATGGACGGAAGGGTTCGTTAAAGACAAAGAGAGCAAGGCAAAGGCCGCTTAACAGAGCCAGAAGGATACCTACCAGGCTGCCTAGCAACCCCAAGAACAGATATTCCAGGGCCGCGATCCGCACCAATTGCCTGTTTTTGGCCCCCAGCGTGCGCAGTAGTACACTTTCCTTTACACGTTGGTATTTGCTGGTACGTACAGAGCCAATTAGAACGATAAGCCCTGTGATTATGCTAAAAAAGGCCATGAAATTGATCACCAGGGATACCTTGCCCAGGATATCTTCTATAATAGTAAATACCTGCCGCAGATCAAGGATGGTAACATTGGGAAATCCGGCTACCAACTCTCGTTGTAGCCTGGCCGAACTCTCTTCA
The DNA here is from genome assembly GCA_008501705.1 of Flavobacterium sp. Classification (GTDB taxonomy): domain Bacteria; phylum Bacteroidota; class Bacteroidia; order Flavobacteriales; family Flavobacteriaceae; genus Pukyongia. The sequence continues at coordinate 5,785 of QQUG01000202.1, read as the reverse complement.
TTTGGCGCGGCGGTGGTGATCACATTAAACTGTGGCGCCTCTTCCAGTACTCCTTTGGGAAAAACGATGGAAAAGTTGAGCTGTAAACGACCCCAGTCTACTTGCCGTATACTTCCTACAATGGTTTCCATTAATACGCCTTGTACATTAAAAACGATGGTATCTCCTATTGTCACCCTGGCATCGGAGGCCAGGTTATCGGAGATGGAGATAACCACTACATCATCCTGTTGCAGTTCGGGGGTCCACTTCCCTTCTATTATTTCTTCCGAATCGATCAAACTATCCCTATAGGTCGTCCTGAACTCATGATTCAAGATCCAGCCTCTCACCTGCCGGGTGCTGTCCTGCCTTAGATCGTTCACCAACTTATCCTTGATCTTGTGCATCCTCATGGTCACCAACGGAATATTTTCCATAACCGGCAGATCATTTTTCTCCAGTTGGGCCACCAAAGCATCTCGTTGGGCAGCCTGCACATCCAGGATGATAAGATTGGCATTTTCGGGGGTCTGACCTACTTCTGTTTTAGTCAGGAGAATGTCCTTGGTAAAGTAGAGCGTACTTATTAAAAAGGTTCCTAATCCTATTGCCAGGACCAATACAACGGTCTGGTTATTGGGTCGGTACAAATTTAGTAAGCCCTGTCTGGCCGTATAACCCCAGTTCTTCGGGAAGAACCGCCGTATTAATTTCATCCCGAAATTAGCCACCACAGCCAGTATCACAAAGGTTACTACAGATCCGGCTACAAAAGCCAGTGCGTAGGTGGCATCTTTCAGCAACCAGTATGAAAACAGGAATAGGAAAATTAATATGATGATAAAAACGAGGGTTCTAAGCCTTCGGGGTTGCCGGGCTTCATCATCTATCCGAAGTACTTTTAGTGGGGAGACATACCAGGTGTACAGCAGTGGTAGGAGTGCAAATAACACCGACATATAAAAGCCTAGCAGCACTCCAATAAGAATGGGTTGTGCCGAAATTGTGATCTCCATTTCGAAGGGTAGAAAATCCCTGAGTATATATGGGAACAACTCCTGCAACCCAACTCCTATGGCCGATCCTATGAGTCCGCCAACTATTCCAATACCCGATATCTGTATCAGGAAGATCAAAAAACTCTGTTTCCGCGAAGCGCCCAGACATTTTAAGATGGCGATGGCGCTTAATTTTTCTTTTATATAAATGTGCACCGAACTGGCAATGCCTATACACCCCAGCAGTAACGCGATAAATGCTGCCAGGTTAAGAAACTTACCAACGTTATCGTATCGTCTGCCAAGCCGCCGGCTGGTACTTGTATGCGTATCCAGGTCGGCGTTCTCCAAATCAAGCTTCGGATCTATTATGTCTTCGAAGGCCTGCAGGTCCAGGGTATCTGCTGCCTTAAAAAAGAACTGATACTCTTTTCTACTTCCAAATTGAATCAGTTGGGTGTCGTCTATAAATCGATATGGAATGATCACCGGAGGTGCAACCGAGGTAGAAACTGCCGAACTCCCGGGAATGGCCTTTAATGCTGCCGCAATTGGGAGGGTGATCTCCCCTACTTTGACAGAATCTCCAGGCTGTATGTTAAACTGCAACATCAAGGTTGCATCTACCAATACTCCCCCTGTATCCTGATAACTGGCGGCCGCAGCAGCCGGTTCGGTGGTAATGCTTCCATAGAAAGGGAAGGCACCTTCCAGCCCGCGCACTCTAACTAATTTGGTGCCTCCGTTTTTCGGGAAGGCGATCATAGACACAAAGTTAACCTCCCTGGCGCCGGGCTGCAGGGAATCTATAATGGCCTGTGCACGTGGGGTGGGTTCCTCTCTGGTATCGATGATATAATCGGCACCCATTAGGTTTTTCGATTGTAGCTTGATGGTATCGGTAAGATTGGCACTAAACAATTGTATGGCCACAACGGCCGAAATACCCAGGATGATAGATGCCATAAATAGCAGCAGTCTTACTCTGCTTGCCTTAGCGTCGCGCCATGCCATTTTAAATAACCAGGAGGATCTTGCCGTCATTGTTTTTTTTGGTTGCTTTGCTTAAGCGATTAGGGTAGGTTGATTACTAAATATTTGTCCGCCTTTTAAACGCAAGATCTGCTGGGTTCTGTTTGCCAGGTCCAGATCGTGGGAAATGATCACCAAAGTAGTGCCGGCTTCTTTATTTAGGTTGAACAATAAGCGGATCACCTTCTCCCCTGTTTCTTCATCCAGATTGCCCGTAGGTTCATCGGCAAAAAGTATAGAGGGACTGTTGGAAAAAGCCCTTGCCAGTGCAACCCGCTGTTGTTCCCCACCTGATAATTGTGAAGGAAAATGATGTACACGATCGCCCAGGCCTACTTTTTCTAAAAGTTCCTTGCTTTTTTTTAGGGCGTCTTTGGCACCTTGTAGCTCGAGTGGTACACTTACATTCTCCAGGGCCGTTAAGGTTGGCAGAAGTTGGAAATTTTGAAAAATAAACCCTACCTCCTTGTTCCGCAACGCAGCTCTTTCGTCTTCATTTAGGGTGTCGAGGTCGTAACCGCAAAGTTCCACCTTCCCGGCGTCGGGACGATCTAGACCGGCGCATAATCCCAGCAAAGTAGTTTTTCCACTACCCGAAGGACCTACTATAGAAAAGGTTTGCCCCTCCTCTACTTCGAAGGAAATATCCTTTAGTACCGTTAATTGTTTATCCCCACTGGTGTACTGCTTCTCCAGACCAGTTATCTTTAATATCTTTGACATATATCTGTAATTTCTTAAATCGCTACGATCAATGCCTCAAAATAAACATTTGCATTTAAATTCGGCTGCTTCGCACACAGCTAAAATCATAAAGTTTTGTTATTTCATTTTAGCAGTGCTGCTTATGGGGTGCGGGAATGAGAAGAGTTCAGAAAAAACCAAAGAACAAAATTCAGACAGAGAGGATACGACAGTAGTTTCGGAAAATAGCAAAACTAAAACCATCCTTTGTTTTGGCGACAGTATTACCGCGGGCTACGGACTGGACGACAGCAATGAGGCTTACCCGGCACTCCTTCAGAAAAAAATAGATAGTATGGAACTTAACTATACGGTGATCAATTCGGGCTTAAGTGGGGAAACCACGGCTGGAGGAAGAAGCCGACTAAGCTGGGTGATGAAACAGAAGGTGGATGTATTTCTGTTGGAATTAGGCGGTAATGATGGTCTTAGAGGTATACCACTTACAGAGACCAGGGCTAATTTAAAAGCGATCATTGAAACGGTTCAAACTCAGAGTCCTGGTACTCGCATCATCCTGGCCGGGATGGAATTACCTCCAAATATGGGGAAGGATTATACGACGGAGTTTCGTGAACTTTTTGCTGAAATTGCCTCACAATACGATGTCGCTTTCATTCCTTTTATTCTGAAAGATGTAGGTGGAATAAAGGCACTGAATCAAAATGACGGCATCCATCCAACAGCCGAAGGACATCAGATCGTGGCTAATACGGTCTGGGAGGTTTTACGGCCGATGATTTCAGAATAAAAAATAGATAAAATCTCATTACTTCACTTCTGCGTTTCCCAGAGTGTTATTCTTTCTTTAAATGAACATCCAGTTGCGGAAAGGCGATCACGATATTGTTCTCGTTGAATTTTCTTACCAGTATTCTTCTAATATCACTCTTCACCGAGCCTATACGGAAGATATTCTTACTAAAGAACAGCAACTGGAAATCGAGTGAGGAACTACCAAAACCCATTAATCTACCTTCAGTTAAATCGCGGTCGTAGACATCGGGATGCTCGAAGGCACTTTCTTCCATGATCTGGATCACCTGGTCCACATCACTGCCATATGCCACACCCACATCTATGCGAAAACGGGTCTTGTCATTCTGGTGACTCCAATTTATCACCTTATTGGTGGTAATCAATGAGTTTGGAATGATCACGGAAATATCGTCTGTATTCAGTCCCATGGAAGTTCGAACTCCTATTTTCTGAATTTTAATGACATTATCTTCAACTTCCAGTACATCACCTACTATTATGGATCGCTCGGTAAGCAGTATAAATCCCGAAATAATATCATTGAAGGTTTGTTGTAATCCAAGACCGATCCCCACTAAAAGCGCAGCCGATCCGGCGAGTAATAAAGTAACTTTTACTCCCAGGGATTCAAGGATCAAGGCAAAGGCAGCAATCCATATCACGTATCTGATGATCTGATAAACGGCCTGTATATTTCCTTTCTCATGTTCATCCACATTAGAACGCCTGAAAAGCATTTTCTTCACGATCCAAAGGATTACCCTCGTCATAAGAAGGATAAACAATAACATGGCCACCATATGTACCTTCAGGGACCAGGTGCCGATACTAAATAAAATATGATCTAAAACCTCCTGTATTGACTCCATAGCTTTACAATATTAACTACTTAAAGATAGTACTAAATACCATGGTTTACCGAAATAAATTATCCCGTAAATTGACTTTAATTTATTATAGGGATCTGTACATTTTAGATATAAATTCTAGGGTAGCAGATTATCTCAAATCACTGATCACAGCCAGCGCTTTATCGATCTCTTGTTTCGAATTGTAAATATGCACCGAATGGCGCAAAAGCTCTGTCCCCACCGATCGGGGTTGCAGTCGTTCTCTTTCCCAAAGTGTTTTCTGAAGTTCAGGTCCCGTGAGTCCGTGCACAGCATAGGTGGTAATACCCGCCGCCATGTCTTCATTGGTCGGGGAAGAAATGGTAACATGCGGCATATCTTTCAGGCCGTCTCTCAGGTAGGCCCCTAATTCTTTTATCCTGCCTAGCCAACGTTCTTTGCCTATACTATTGAAAAAATCGACAGCGGCATCGTAGCCGGCGATCAGCGCCGGATTTCCCGTGCCGTTTTGCATGAGCCTGAAGCCATGATCCTCCTGGTTGTCCCAATTGTAACTGGCAATGGTGGTCCAGATATCGCCAACCACGTCTTTGTTTATGTATAGGAGTCCGCTCCCCGCAGGTGCCAGCATCCATTTATGCAAACTACTGTAATAGGCATCACAGCCGATATCCTTAACATTCACATCCACATGGCCCACACACTGGGCTCCGTCCAGGATGGTAAAAATACCACGTTCTCTGGCCTTTTCGCAGATCGCTTTTACAGGCATCACTACCCCGTAAACCGATACTATATGTGGAACAGCGATCACTTTTGTCTTAGGTGTAACTTCCTTAAAGATGGCGTCAACTATTAGTTGCGGATCATTGGCAGGCACCGGCATTGTGGCCTGTTTGTAAACACAGCCCTTTCGTTTGGCCAGAGTTTGCCAGGCACCAAAACCACCACCGTGCTCCTGGTTGGTATTGAGCAATTCGTCCCCTGCTTTTAAGTCGAGCCCCATACCCACGTAATTCATCCCGAAAGTAGCATTCTGAGTTAGGGAGATCTCCTTAAAATCGCAATTAATGATCTTTGCCAGTTTCTCTCTAAGTGATTCGTAAGGAAAATAACCGCTCAGCAATTCGGGTCCGGAGCCATTTTTATAATCAATGGTCGCGGCTTCCTTGTTAAAATGAAGCATGTGATTGATCATGGTATCCAGCACATAGCCGGGAGTTGGCCCCATAGTGCCATTGTTAAAATAGGTTTGTCCTTCTTTTAATGGAAATTGTTATCGAACCATTCGCCAATAGGCTTCCGGATCTTCGAAAGTATCGAACAAAGGATCGAGTGACCAGGTTTTTTTGGTGTCGAAAGATAAGAACGGAACAGAAACAGCAGCTAAGGCGGCCGATTTTAAAAAGGCGCGGCGTT
>QQUG01000197.1 GCA_008501705.1 Flavobacterium sp. | reverse complement strand
AGTTATATTTCCCGTATTACGAAGTGGTCCTGCTATGGAGTCTGTTGTGGCCGCGGCGATAACCTCAGTACTTTCCAAATTGGCTGTTTCAACAGATAAGTTAGTGACAGATTTCCGCTCACTTGGATTGGCAATGTCGTTAAAGGTAATAATGAGAAGAGGAGTGGTTGCAGTACCTTCTTCACAGATATCGTCACGCGTACAGCCCAGGAATGAGATCAGTAGGAAGGTGAGAAGTAAGAACCTTTTTATCATTTAAAAATTGCTTATCCGCGTTTTTTCAAAAGTACAACATTTTCCACATGATGTGTTTGTGGAAACATATCTACCGGTTGAACTTTTAACACTTCGTACATGGCGTCTAATAATTTCAGGTCTCGAGCCTGGGTAGCGCTATTACAACTTACATAAACAATGCGAGGTGCTGCCAGATTTAGTAATTGCTGAACCACATCGGCGTGCATACCATCCCTGGGTGGATCTGTGATCACCAGATCGGGGGTGCCGTAAGTAGCTATAAACTCCTGGTTGAAAACCTTTTTCATATCACCCACCAGAAATTCGGTATTGGTAATATTATTAAAGGCAGCATTTTCACGGGCAGCTTGTATGGCTTCGGGTACCGCTTCGATCCCAATCACCCGGGCCGCATTTTCAGCAATAAACTGGGCAATAGTTCCTGTGCCTGTGTACAGATCGTATACAAGTTCATCACCCGTCAATTCTGCAAAATTTCTAACTATTTTGTAGAGTTCGTAAGCCTGTTCACTGTTCGTTTGGTAAAAGGATTTTGCATTGATCTTAAATCTCAAGCCTTCCATTTCTTCAAAGATGTGATCCTCTCCGCTATAGCATACAACCTCCTGGTCGTAAATAGTATCGTTGGCTTTGGTATTGATCACATAAAGCAAGGAGGTGATCTCTGGGAATTTTTCTTTTATGGCATCTAGTAATTCTCGTCGTTTTGTTTCCTCGTCGGCAAAGAATTGCAACAGAACCATCAAATCTCCGGTAGTACTCGTCCGGATCATCAGGGTTCTAAGCATGCCTTCTTGTTTACGGGTATTAAAGAAGCTAATACCTAATGCCTGGGCTTTTTGTTTTAAAAAGTTTCTAATGGCATTACTGGGGTCGCGTTGTAAATGGCATTGATCGATGTCCAGAATCTTATCCCACATGCCTGGGATATGAAATCCAAGCGCGTTCCTGTTCTCAATTTCTTCACCACTTTCGATCTGCTCTTTAGTGAGCCATTTGTTGTCACTGAAAGAGAACTCCATCTTATTTCGGTAGAAGTATATTTTTTCTGAACCTAATATCGGGCTTATCTCAGGTAATTCTATTCCGCCAATCCGACTAAGATTATTCACCACCTCTTTTTGTTTGAAATACAATTGGTGTTCGTACCCCATGTACTGCCATTTACAACCACCACAGGTTCCGAAATGCTCGCAAACCGGTTCGGTTCGCTTATCCGAATAGCTGGAAAAAGCAATGGCACTACCCTCGTAATATGCTTTGCGCTTTTTAAAAGTTTGCACAGTTGCCACATCGCCGGGGATCGCATTATTGATGAAGACCACACGCCCGTCCGGAGCTTTAGCGACAGCCTTGCCTTTAGCGCCGGCATCTATAACCTCCAGGTCTTCGAAGATAACACGCTTATTCCTTTTTCTCATATCGGCAAAAATAAGCATAGGAAAACAGAAATAGCTACAAAAAACAGGGGAACTTAAATTTCGTATGAAACTTTAAATAAATCATTCGAATATTTATTAATTTGCAGCTTCAAGGATGATTTCTCTCCTCCGCTGAATTTCCGATCCTCGGAAAAATAAAGGTATAGTAGAAATTTTATTAATTTTTTAAAATTTATGTTATGTCAGTAGCACAACACACGCTGTCGCAGGAAGCGATGGCACTTGAAAACAAGTATGGGGCTCAGAACTATCATCCATTACCTGTGGTTTTAAGCAGGGGAGAGGGTGTATATGTTTGGGATGTAGAAGGGAAGCAGTATTTCGATTTTCTTTCGGCCTATTCATCGGTTAATCAGGGGCATTGCCACCCAAAGATAGTAAGCGCACTTACCGAACAGGCCAGGAAACTTACCTTAACCAGCAGGGCTTTTTATAATGACAAGCTCGGTTGGTATGAAAAATTCACGACACAGTACTTCGGGTATGATAAATTACTACCAATAAATACAGGAGCGGAAGCTGTAGAGACAGCGATAAAAGTATGTAGAAAATGGGCCTATGAAGTTAAGGGGATCGACATGAATGATGCGGAGATCGTGGTGTGTAAGAATAATTTTCACGGCCGTACAACAACCATAATATCGTTTTCTAACGATCCGGTTGCGCGTAAGAATTTTGGGCCATACACTGAAGGATTTATTAAAATTGAGTATGATAATCTGCAGGAACTGGAAGACGTACTTTCCAATAATGAGAATGTCGCCGGTTTCTTAGTGGAGCCTATTCAAGGGGAAGCAGGAGTTTATGTGCCGAGCGACGATTATCTTAGAAAGGCAAAGGCTTTGTGTGAAAAATACAATGTACTGTTTATTGCAGATGAAGTACAAACCGGTATAGCTCGCACAGGGAGGCTACTGGCCAGTTGCGGGAACTGTGATTGCCCCACCAAGAATTGTGAAGGTACCCCCGAAGTAAAACCGGATATACTGGTACTGGGGAAAGCACTAAGTGGGGGCATGTATCCTGTCTCGGCGGTTTTGGCCAATAATGAGATCATGAATGTGATCCGCCCTGGAAATCACGGCAGTACATTTGGTGGAAATCCACTGGCTGCAGCTGTTGCGGTTGCTGCGCTTGAGGTGGTTCGGGATGAAAAATTAGCGGAGAATGCAGAGCGACTTGGTGTGATATTCAGAGATGCCATGAACGAATATATTAAAACAAGTAATATCTGTAAACTTGTGAGAGGGAAAGGATTATTAAACGCAATTGTGATCAATGATTCGGAGGATAGTGATACAGCATGGGAGATCTGCCTGCGTCTTCGTGATAATGGATTACTGGCGAAGCCAACCCATGGCAACATTATTCGTTTTGCGCCTCCATTGGTAATGACCGAAGCACAACTCATGGAATGTGTTGATATTATTATTAAAACACTTAAAGAGTTTGAATAAAGACTTTTAAAAAGTGATGATTAAAAAAGCGGCCATTGGGCCGCTTTTTTATTTTTAGTACAGTTGTGTAAAGATCTATGAATCTATACCGTATTGTTCCATCACAGCTCGTTGCTGCTCCATGTAGGCATCCCAACCACCAGCAGATACAATGAGGTATATATTATACGCCAGATAGATCAGGTTGATGATAAATACGATCAAGGCTATAATTCGAGCCGTATTCATGGCCTCGCCATTTTCGTAGTTCTCCGGATTTGCCTTCCATTCTTTAACTTTTCCATTAGCCATAAAAAAGGCAATGGCCGAAGGGATAACACCAATTACCGGAATACAACAACATAGAAAGCCAACGATTGAAAGAATGTATACAATAGTGGTATTTAACCTTTGCTTTTCCATAATATGAATATTGACGATTAGTTAACTATAATTTTCAGTATGAAATTTCCAACGATAAAACTGATAGTAACTAAGATAAGTATAATTTTAATTCTTTCTGAACGCTTGAAAGAGACGAACATATTCAGAAATAAAAATAGCAGAAGTATTATAAGGGGGTAGATGGCGGGATACATTTTAAAGGCTGCCACAAAATCGCCTTTAAATAAAAAGGCTGTGGCACGTTGCATGCCACAGCCAAAACAGTCAAAACCTAGATACTTTTTAGTAAGGCATGGCAACATATAATCGTCGATGCCTTTCAGGATCATATCTTATCTCTTATTGTGTACGGTCATTCTATAATCAATTTCAACATTGTCGTTGGTTGTAAGTTTTACTATGTAAACTCCATCGCTAAATGTAGCAGTAGAGAAAGTAAAACGTTCACTGTTACCAAGGTTTTGTTCGCTTAGTACCAGTTTACCGGTCATGTCGAAAATAACGGCCGACTTAATCTCGTATCCTTCCGGGTTACTAATTTCAAGTTGAGCAACCGGATTGTTCTGGAAGAAGTCAACATTTGAAGTAACCTCTTTTTCCATATTACGTACAGGTCCCCCGGAATCATCCGTATCGGGTCCACCTCTGAATACCAGGAAGAAACGATTTTCATAGTTTCCAGCAGGAAGGATAAATTCTGCTTCGTTATCATTGGTAATTTCCTGAAAGAAATTTTCACGGCTATCCCATAGATATACTTTAGATGGAAGATTGATTTCTTCGATCGCGGTAAATGAAACAGACATTTGCTGGTCCATTTCGAAGGTTAGAGGTACTCGTTTTCCAATGTCGAAAGGAACGGTTTGGATTACATATGGTAGTGGTCCGTTATCATCAACGATAGGGAAATACACTTCTGCCTTAGCGCCGTCCATAGGGTGTCTTGCGTCCAGACCTCTGTCATAACCATCGGTAGATAGAGGGGAAAGAACAAGTAGCATTTCACGGAAATGGGAATTTCCGAACATACTCATTACACGTAATGTTGGTGGGTATTCTGCTAAAGGATCTACTTCGGAAGAAACACTACCTCCTGAAGGAGATGAACTTTGTGAGCCCTGAGCTCCTCTAAAATTAGAATTGGTGTTTCCCGATTCTTTTTGGTATACCCTATGGCTGTTCTTAAAGTAAATCTGTCCGTCTCCGGCTACGTTGGCAAAGATGTTGAATCCCTGACCAATAGGAGCATAAAGACGTCCAAGATCTTCACCCATTCCTCCGGAAGGACCCATTGGGTTACCATTTTGATCGTAATTTAAGAAAGTAGGTCTTGTGTACGTACCTCCTGTTACATAAGGAGACACACCTGGTACCCAGATACCGTAACCTCCTTTATTGGCTGTATAGTTATGTGAGTTTATACTTCTATCTTCATCCCAATATCTGAATTCCTGGATCTCAACATTATCCGCATCCTGGAATACAAGGTTCATATCGATGGCTGAAGGATAAGGATTACCTGCCAGTGTACTTGCATTTGCAGCCACAGGAACAGATATATTACCGTTATTAGGTCTTCCTCTAAAATCGTAGTTCTGGTTGATCGGATCCTGGAATGGGTCACCTCCTGCTGGAGTAACTCCCACACCTTTCATGGTAAATCCTAGTCCCGGATTAACACCATAAGTAGATCCCAGCGCCTGATATCCAGCTCCACCGGTACGTTTGTACAACCAGCGTCTTGATATAGTTAAGTTTGGTGAAGCAGTACCATTAAGGTTACCAGTGTGCATTGCCTGGTCTGAATCTGTTACCGTATTGGCATCATAGAAATTAAGGACACCAAAGTTTACGTTACCACTAGGAGATAACGCCGGATTTCCAACAGGCGTTCCCCAGAAGTTATAATCGTAAGAATCTGAGTAACTATCCTGGTAAACCGAAATAAACCCGGTACCGGAATTTGCGGAAGCTGTTGCTCCCTGGATTAGCTGGGCCTCATTTCGCAAGTATAGACTTGCTTCTGTGGTTCCAGCATTGTTCGCAACAAGATTTACATCTTGTTCTACAAACAGGATTTCGTCATTTACGTACACGTAAGAATCAGTAGCCCCATTTGGAGTTACATACAATTGTGCCATAGCGGTGTATGACATAAGTAACACAACTGAAAAGAGTAGTAGGTTTTTCATATTTTTAGTATATTTTTACGTTGTCTTGGGGGCAAAACAACGCCATTAACCAGTGGTAAAAATAGAAATAAAATTCAATTATCACTGTTTTAAGTGGTTAAATTCGATAAAATACCGCTTTTTTTACCTCTGTATTCGCTAAAATACCATTTATATCGATGAAATGCCATCAAACTGTAAGAATATTGCTACAATAATCATGAAAAAAGGGGATAAAGTAGAGGCTATAGACGATGAAATTAAGGGGGTAATATTAGAGGTAATTTCGGATACGATTCTGATACTTACCGAAGATGATTTTGAAATGCAGTTCGACAGGTCCGAATTAGTGGTAATTCCAGAAGATATTTCACCTTCAGAAATAATTCCGGAGAATTTTTCACAAATTCTTTCTGAAAAACAAGAATCCAAAGCCGTTAAGAGTGTTCGTGTGAAGCCCAAAATGCGTAAGCAGCCCGCTATGGAGGTTGATCTTCATATCGATAAATTAGTGAAATCCACTAAGCATCTTACCAATCATGACATGTTAACCATTCAGATCGATACTGCGAAAAGGCAATTGGATTTTGCAATTCGCAAGAAAATACAGCGCATTGTCTTCATTCATGGCGTTGGTGATGGGGTTTTACGAGCTGAAATGGAATATCTTTTCAGAAGGTATGATAATGTAAAGTATTACGATGCCGACCTGCAAAAGTACGGGCGCGGAGCTACCGAAGTTTATATATTTCAGAATACAAATCCTTAATCGGGGAAGGGTGGAGTAACAGCGATATCTGTATTCACTATATCTACAAGTGTCCCCATATTTAAGAATTCACGAGTTATCTGTTCTGATTCCGATATCAGTACTAAGTTTTCGATAATAACACGAACCTCAGTCTTTAGGTTGTAACTGTGAGACCGGAACGTATCTACCACAATCTCATTGTCTATATCAGGGTTAAGATAGTCCGGATTGGGATTCACGGACGGGTCGAAGATATTGTCAAGAGGATTTAGGTCCGTCTCACTGCTCACTTCGTATCGGGTGAGTACCCCGTCATTATCATCGTCTTCATCCAGATAATCCGGAAAACCGTCACCGTCGAAGTCCCTGGGATTGTCAGGATCATCACCTATTTCGTTAGCGGTGGGCACATTATCCCCGTCATCGTCATAATCGTAAAAGTTTGGCAGGCCATCCTCGTCGAAATCACCAAATCCTTCTCCTAATATATCAAAGCTGTTGTCGAACGGGATACCGTCATTATCATCTACTACGGTAGTAATAAACAATGTGGCCTCTCCATCCGATCCAATAAAATCTGTAGCCACCTCGGGGCTGGTGGGTGGTATATTGTCGCAAAAGTAATCTGCTGAGACCACCCCGTTGAAACTGCGAAAATGGACGACGTTCGTAGTGCCATCCAGAGTTACAGTTAAGGTATCACTTTCCAGGAACAATACTTCTGTTGTCCCTAATTGAAGCGCCAGGCCTTCGTTGGCTTCGTCATTGATCTTAAAAAACAAATAATCTCCCGGATCGCCACAGAACTGCAAATCTGCATCACTAAAATTGAAAGAGGTAAAAATGATATCACCATCATCGCACCCCGAAATCAGAGCACTCAAAAGAAGGATGTAGAAATATTTTTTCATAGCGATATTTTCGAGAAATACAAAGTAACGCAATTCTTTATAATTCCTTGTTTTCAATCTTAGATAAATATGTATTTTTGCCGGATATGAAGAAAGTGTATTTAGACAGTGCAGCTACAACCCAATTGCGGAGTGAAGTAATTCGCTGTATGTCGGAAGTATTAAAAACTGAATACGGAAATCCTTCATCTACACACTCTTACGGTAGATCATCTAAATCCCTACTTGAAACTGCAAGAAAGGAAATTGCGGGTTATCTGAATGTTTCAGCTTCTGAAATTATCTTTACATCAGGTGGCACAGAAGCGGATAATCTGGCCTTACAAAGCGCTGTCACCGATCTTGGTGTGGAGCGTATCATTAGTAGTAAAATTGAGCATCATGCTGTACTGCACACGATTGAGGTTCTTGTAGATCGCTTTGGGATCGAGGTAGAATTTGTTCGGATAAAGCCGACCGGCTGCGTGGATTATGATCATTTGGAGGAATTACTTCAGAAATCATCTAAAAAAACACTTGTAAGCCTCATGCACGTAAATAATGAGGTGGGTACTATGATCGACCTCAAACGGGTTGCGTCGCTATGTAAAGCTCATAATGCCTTATATCATAGTGATACCGTGCAATCTGTAGGTCATTTCACCCTCGACTTTCAGGAAATACCTGTCGATTTTGCCGCCGTTTCCGCACATAAATTCCACGGACCTAAAGGGGTGGGATTTGCCTTTGTACGGAAAAACACCGGATTAAAGCCTTTAATCTATGGCGGTGAGCAGGAACGTGGATTACGAGCGGGTACCGAGCCGGTTTATGCCGTTGCCGGGATGGCTGAAGCGCTCCGACTTAGCTATCAGAACCTTGATAAAGAAAGGGCTTATATAACTGAACTGAAAAGTTACTTCATCGAACAACTGAAAGATCAAATCCCAGGGGTAAAATTCAATGGCGGTTGCGAGGACACAGCCGGTAGTACATATACGCTGATCAATGTTTGCCTGCCAATTTCAGAAGAAAAGGCCATGATGCTTCTGTTCCAGCTGGATCTTAAAGGTATCGCATGTTCTAAAGGTTCTGCCTGCCAAAGTGGTAGCAGTAATGGCTCTCATGTTTTGGCTGAAATTCAGTCTCCGGAAGATCTCAAGAAACCCTCAATTAGATTTTCATTTTCGTCTTTCAACACTAAGGAGGAGATCGATTATGTGGTTCGGGTACTTACTGAATTTGTTTCTTCCTAAAATTTCATTGTTAACCTAACATTATAGACTCTAGGAGTAAGGAAGTTAGGTATAGAGTACTGAACCTTGGTATAGACGTCTCTTACGAATGTATTTGTAATGGAGTTACGCACATCGAATATATTGAAGATCTCCGCTCCGATCGATAATTCCTTAAAGGGCTTTAACCAGCCGCTATCACGCAGTTTATCGGTATTTACGATTACATAGGATACACCCAGATCGGCACGCTTGTAATCGGGCAAACGGGTTTGAAAATCGTAGGGATCTGCATAGCTAGGGGACCCTCCCGGAAGCCCGGTATTGTATACTAAATTAAGGTACATCTTCAGGTCGGGGATCACTTTTACGTAATCCTGAAATAAAACACCAAATTTAAGTCGTTGATCGGTAGGACGGAAGATATAACCTCTATCATCTATGTTCTCTTCTGTTTTTAGGTACCCAAAGCTCACCCAACTCTCCGTGCCCGGTACAAATTCACCTGCCAGTCTGAGGTCGAGGCCAACAGCATAGGCTTCGGCGTTATTACTGGCCCGATATCTAATCCGGACGTTTTCAAGCGTATAGGGGTTTACATCGGTGAGTTTCTTGTAATATACCTCCGAATTGAGTGTAAAAGGTCTGCCCCAGAGGTCGAAACTGTAATCGTTCCCCAATACCACATGAATAGATTGTTGTGCTTCTACGTCGGGACGCACCGTCCCTGTAGAATCACGGAGTTCCCGGTAGAAGGGCGGCTGGTGATACAATCCGCCTGATAAACGGAATAACATATCCATTTCCCAATCGGGCTTAAGGGCTATTTGGCCTCTCGGACTAAAAACTGTTTGGGTGGTACTTTCAATTCCATCGCCATTCACAGTCCAATTGTGGGCTCTTACACCTGCATTTAGCCACAAATCGCTAGTACCCACTTCTGTTTTCTTGCTCCATTGCACATAGCCCGAAAAGCGGTCGGTTTGAACATTATTAGTGGCGCGAATGGTAGTATATGGTACGATGGGTGATACAAAAGGATCGTAAGGCTGTTCATTAGCGAAATCGGGTAGGGGTGGACGAATAGAAAAGCCGGCAGAATCGATGATCTCGTATTCCTGAACCCGGTCTCTAATGTCTTCTCTGGTATATTTAATACCATATTCCAGGGTGGTATCTTCGTCTTCATCAAGGGCAAGTATCCCTTTATGTTCAAAATTTACGATAAGTGCATCCAGATCGTTCCTGGCGTGAGTTAATTGGGATCCTATTCCTTCTGAAAACTCCACCTCTCCCAGATTTTCATCACCGATATTGGTATTTACTTCTCCCAGGCGATATTGAGCGAGGATATCGAAATACTCCTGCTCTGTGGTTTGATAGATAGAACCGATGAATTTTGCCGTATAGCGTTCGGAAACAGCGTATGTTCCTTTTAAGGCACCGAAATAGGTGTTATACCGGTCTTCTTCCTGACCCTCATAAAAAACCAAAAGGGCCACAGGATCTGCAAGGGTTCCGAAGTTAGTTTGCCTGGTAAGAGGCTGGTAATCGTACTGGTTTATAGCCACATTTCCTAAGATCCCCAGTTCGAATTTACTACTTACCTTATAGGTTAAATACGCTTGCGCATCGGCAAAACGGGGCTGAAAATTGGTTTCTGTTTGTTTTGCATCCACAAAAAGACTGTTATCCCGGTAACGCAAACCAACAATTCCTGTAAGGCGTCCATTCTTAGATACACCGCCCACCGACGTACTTGCGCCTAAGAGGCTTAGATCTGCCGTGGCACTGAAAGAAGCCGGTTTCTTGTATCGGATATCGAGTACAGAAGATAATTTATCTCCAAACTTAGCCTGGAAACCACCTGCCGAGAAATCCACTGAACTGGTAAGATCTGTATTTACAAAGCTGAGTCCCTCTTGTTGTCCACTTCTAATTAAGAAGGGTCGGTATACTTCGATCTCGTTCACATACACAAGGTTCTCGTCGTAATTTCCACCTCGTACCGCGTACTGTGTGCTTAATTCGTTATTACTGTTCACACCTGGTAAGGATTGTAAAACATTCTCGATCCCTGCGTTAGCACCTACCATTCTTCTGGCTACTTCCGGGCTTATAGGTTCCAGTCCCTGAACTTTTTTGCGGCGTTTTGTATCAATGATCACGGTTCCGATCTGTTCGATATCTGTTCTCATAGCCACATTGAACTCGTAATTCTCGTTATTCGCGAGATTTAGTGTGAGTTGCACATCCTTAAATCCCACATAAGAGAAAAGCAACTGAACTTCCCGTTCCGAAGGGATTTCAAGCACGTATACACCGTTTAGATCTGTTTGGGTACCTTCAGAGTCGAAGGAGACATTTACACCCGGCAAGGGCCGATTTTGGTCGTCCAATATGATACCCTTTATCGTAGCGTTTTGAGAGAAGATGGATAAGCTGGATCCAAAAAACAGAAGGAGGAATAGTAATCGAGTAGTTTTCAAAAGCAAAAATTAGAATTATTTTCTGAAAAAAGTTGCTTCAAATGTAGCACTATTTCCTGCATTATCGACAACATTGACTTTTAAATTGTTTTCAGTATCTGAAATTATCTCATCACCAAAATCATAGGTTAAAACGTCTTTTTTGTAATTATATTCCATCAATATAAACTTTCCGTTAATGGTAGCCCGGTATGATCCAATTCCGCTCAGGTTGTCCTCTATCTTCACTTTAAGGGTCTCGTTCGCACTTATCCATTGTTCATCCTTAAAATTCACAGCAGATATGCTTGGTGGAGTTGTATCAGACACCAGGGTAAAGGTTCCAAATGTCCTTGTCCTGGCTGTTAACTTGCTTCCTTTCCGGTAGGTAGTATTGTAATAGGGTTCTCCTTTTAGGCTCAGACGACCGAGATATAATCTATCGAGGTCTTCATCTTTATAATTTGAAGCATCTACAGTTATAGAAATGTTCTTATGAATAGGGATATTATCCTCATGAAAAATCAGGGTGTCCCCATTTACCTCTATATTGAGATAGGTGTCTTCGTACAGGCTGTTGGGTGGAATATAAATACTGAACTTACCTTTAGTGATCGATGTTGCCTGATCTGCATAAATAAAATCGGAGGTCTTATTCACTTCTCTGGGTTTAAAAACAGGAGTATCTTTACCCGAAATTGGTACGATAATCGTAGTGGTATTGCCCTTATGATCCAGGACCTCTATAGTGTAGCTAGCGTCGAGACCATCTTCAATCTGGAGGAATCCACTATTAATTTCACGTGTAATTACACTTAAGGGATTGTTTTCTTCTCTGAATAATTTCTGAACCCTGCTTTTGTTCGTTCTCCAGTAATGATAGTCTATAAAACGGTTTAGATAGCGAGTTTCGGCAAAAGAGAATTTTTCGAAAAGCACAGTGAAGTTTTCGGTACCATTAAAGACGGTTCTAATCTTATACACTCCATTTTTATTGGATGCGCCATTTTGCTGGTCGTAAGTGGAAATTCCGAAGCCAATTTTTCCAAAAGCAGTGATCTTTTCAGTCTTGTACGATCCGTCTTTTAGCGGTATCAATCTTAGTTTCACAGGATTCTGAGATTGATCCACATGCCCATCCTCACCAATAGGATAGGCAAAGACAGAGTTTACAAGGGGTTTTTTGGTATCCGGGATCTCTATCCCAAATAGCAACGGATTCATAGGTCGGGAGCTTGCATCGCGGATCTCGAAATGCAGATGGGGCCCGCCACTGCTACCCGAGTTTCCGGTATAACCAATAATATCGCCACGATTTACCACCAGTTTACCGGCGTCGGGGAACAATTCTATTTCATAGCTTTCCCTGGCATACTGACTAGCCTTCACGTATTCCTCTATTGAGCCGGCATATCGCTGTAAATGAGCGTAGACAGTGGAATAGCCATTTGGGTGGGAAATATAGAGAGCTTTACCATACCCATAATGGCCTACTTTGATACGGGTTACAACCCCATCGGCGGGAGCGTAAACAGGAAAACCTTCTTTCTGCTGGGTTTTAATGTCCAGACCCGAATGAAAGTGATTAGAACGCAATTCTCCAAAACTTCCGGAAAGTATCATTGGGATCTTCAGTGGATCATCGAAATATTGATCGGGCACATTGTTATTTTGGCCGTAGGAAATCATCCCGAAAAACAAGAAAGTGATCGGTAGGCCAATGGCCTTCAATGAATTAGAAACTTTTAAGATACGGGGGGTAATTAGCATTGTTATTATCGTCGATCAATAATACAAAAAATATGCAAAAGTGTTGGCATATTAGTTATGGATGGTTAACTTTGTGTAAAGAGTATTAGAATCAATATTTAATGGGCACTATTTCAGAAGTAGTTGATTCCCTGGAGAACAGGATAAGTAAACTGCTTCACAGGCATGAAAAGCTAAAGGAAGCAAACCGTGATCTGGAGAAACAGCTAGAGCTTCTGAAATCGCAACAGGATCGGTCTCATAGTGAGATCGAAGAATTGCGGGAAAAGTGTAATTCATTGAAATTGGCAAATTCGATGCTCGGCAGCGACCAATATAAACGAGATACAAAACTCAAAATAAATGCTTTAGTTCGGGAAATTGACGATTGCATTTCTCAACTTTCCGAATAGACAATATGTCGAACCAGCTTAAAATAAAACTATCTATTGCCGATCGGGTATATCCTCTAACCATCGACCCATCACAGGAAGAGGGGCTTAGAAAGGCAGCAAAGAAGATAGAAGAAATGATTAAACGGTTCGAAAAAAGCTATGCTGTACGGGATAAACAGGATGTTTTGGCAATGTGTGCCTTACAATTCGCAGCCCAGGTAGAGCAAAAAGCAATCGACAAAGAAACTGATTCGCAACAAATAGAAGAAAAGTTGAATTCATTAAATCAGCTGTTGCAGGAGCACCTGTCGTAACGTTCTTTAAAATAAAAAGGTTACTGCCTATACTAATATTATTTTTGGTAAACTCAACACGAATTCTTTAAAAAGGGTGAGTTGAAGTTGTAAAAGCGTGCCGTCTTTGAGCGGATACTTGACCAGCTTGTTAGCCCTAAACTTGTTTTTAAGGAGTTTATTCAAAATCACATTATTAGTATAGGCTTTTTTTATGGTTTCAACTGATGTCGTCCCAATAGGCCCGGGCAGGCTGATACGGTATTAGAAACCTTCCTGTTCACTCAGGACTAACAAAATATCTGAAAAAATGGACAATATAGTAGCGTATATTATAGCAGCCGTCGTAGGTGTGGTTGTGGGTTTTATCATAGCAAAGTTCTTCGAACGGAATAATGCCTCCAGACTTACAAAACAGGCTAAAAAGACTGCAGCTTCCATAGTTAAGGAAGCGAAGGTAGAATCGGAAGCAATCAAAAAGGATAAAATACTTCAGGCGAAGGAAAAGTTCCTGGAATTAAAGGCAGAGCACGAAAAGGTCATCCTTAATCGTGATAAGAAGATCTCGGATGTTGAAAAGCGGGTAAGAGATAAGGAATCTCAGGTTTCCAGCGAGCTTTCAAAAAACAAGAAACTAAACGCCGACCTGGAAAATAAGCGTAAAGAATATGAGGAACGCCTTAATTTCCTTCATAAGAAACAAGGAGAAGTAGAGAAGCTGCATCGCAGTCAGATCGAACAACTGGAAGTGATCTCCAGCCTTTCTGCAGACGATGCAAAAGCACAACTTATAGAAAGCCTTAAGGAAGAAGCCAAGACAGACGCTATGGCCTTTATACAATCCTCTGTTGAAGAAGCTAAACTCACCGCACAACAAGAAGCAAAGAAGATCATCATTAATTCAATTCAACGCATTGGGACCGAAGAAGCGATCGAGAATTGCGTTTCGGTTTTTAATCTGGAAAGTGATGATGTGAAGGGTAGGATCATTGGTCGGGAAGGACGAAATATCCGGGCGATCGAATCTGCTACCGGGGTTGAAATAATTGTGGACGACACCCCCGAGGCTATCATCCTTTCATGTTTCGATTCGGTAAGAAGGGAAGTAGCAAGGCTTTCACTGCATAAACTTGTAACCGACGGACGTATCCACCCTGCCCGAATAGAAGAGGTTGTAAAGAAAACAACCAAACAGATAGAGGAGGAGATCATAGAAGTAGGGAAGCGCACTGTGATCGATCTTGGTATTCATGGCCTTCACCCCGAATTGATCAAGGCAGTTGGCCGAATGAAATACCGCTCATCTTACGGTCAGAATCTACTACACCACTCCCGTGAAGTAGCCAAACTCTGTGGTGTTATGGCCTCCGAATTGGGGCTCAACCCTAAACTTGCCAAAAGAGCAGGGCTATTACACGATATAGGTAAAGTGCCTGAGTCGGAAACCGAAGTACCCCACGCCATCTTAGGAATGCAATGGGCAGAAAAGTACGGTGAAAAACCGGATGTGTGTAACGCAATTGGTGCTCACCATGATGAAATAGAGATGACCAATTTATTGTCTCCTATTGTTCAAGTATGTGATGCTATTAGCGGGGCACGTCCGGGTGCACGTAGACAGGTGTTGGATTCCTATATCCAGCGTCTAAAAGACCTTGAAGCAATTGCATTTGGGTTCAATGGTGTAAATAAAGCCTTTGCCATACAGGCAGGACGTGAATTAAGAGTAATGGTGGAGAGTGAAAAGGTAAGTGATGAGAAAGCAGCGCAGCTGTCCTTCGAAATATCCCAAAAGATCCAAACCGATATGACCTACCCGGGTCAGGTAAAAGTAACGGTGATACGGGAAACCAGGGCCGTGAATATCGCTAAATAAAAAAAGCCTCCGCTACGGAGGCTTTTTTTTATTCATCATACACGTTTTCATAACCTTTCTCAGGAGCGTCAAAGAATTTTCCTGTTATAAAGCGATAGTTTTTATCGAGACGAGCTATAAGCTGAAGATCGTCTTCGTCCAATGCAAGATCGGTAGCTTTGAAATTTGCAGTGATATGTGCAGCTGAAGTAGATTTCGGTATGACCGCCGTATTCCTATGCAAATGCCAGCTAATCAATACCTGTGCCTCGGTGGTGTTGTGCTTTTTTGCAATATTCTTTATCTCTGTGATATCCATGAGGTTGGGCTCGGCTTCCCCCTTCATACTGCTATCACGGTCCCCTGATCCCAGGGGTGAATAGGCGGTTAAGAGTATGCCTTCAGATCTGCAGTATTCCCAAAGCTCGTTCTGCTGCAGTAAAGGATGTAATTCCACCTGGTTCATTTCCGGTTGCGATACCGCGGTCATCTTGAGTTCTTTTAATTTTTTTACACTGAAATTAGACACACCTATATGCATGGTAAGCCCTTTGTCTTTAGCCACTTCCATCTGTCGCCATGTTTCACTGATCGGGCATTGTTCCAGGGAAATATAATCAGCTGGACCGGAAGCGAACAGAATGTCACTTTTAAAGGCTACGGGCCAGTGAATGAGGTAGAGATCCAGATAATCCAACTGCAGCTTTTCAAGGCTTTCCTGTAAAGCCGGTAGCACATCCTCGCGACAATGCACGTTATTCCATAACTTGGAGGTGATGAATATCTCCTCCCTTTTAATTAATCCTTCTTCAAAGATTTCCGATAAAGCTCCACCGATTTCCGATTCATTCTGATAGATCGCAGCAGTATCGATATGTCGGATTCCAGCCTTGACAGCCTCCTTAACCGCATATTTAACGGTTTCACCGGTCGCTTTCCATGTTCCCAACCCAATGGCATGCATGGGATCGCCATTTGAATATCTAAGTATTTTCATAGTTTATAAATGATTTTTCATGAAATTACAAATTCAGTGGCTGAACTGGAAGTTTATTGGCGAGTTTAGCCTTTTCTTAACCCTTAATCATTTTTACGAGGATGGTAGCGGTTGATCACCTCTGTTAGATGCCGCTTATCTATATGCGTATAAACCTCCGTCGTGGTAATACTTTCATGGCCAAGCATTTGCTGGATAGCCCTTAGATCGGCACCGTTTTCGAGTAAATGAGTGGCAAAGGAATGCCGGAAGGTGTGCGGACTGATATTCTTCCTGATACCTGCCTTTTCAGCCAATCGCTTAACAATTGTAAATATCATCGCACGGGTTAGTGCTTTACCGCGTCTGTTGAGAAAAAGTGTATCTGCGGCTTCAGCCTGAATATTTTCATGAACGCGAACTCCCTCGCGATACAGATCGATATATTTTATAGTATGTGTGCCAATAGGTACAAATCGTTGTTTGTCTCCTTTCCCGGTAACCTTTATAAAACCTTCGTCGAAGAACAGATCGGAGATCTTCAAATTAATAAGTTCCGAAACGCGTAGCCCACAGCCATAAAGTGTTTCTATAATAGCCCGGTTTCTTTCCCCTTGTGGCTGGCTAAGATCTATAGCCGCGATAAGTTGGTCGATCTCAGTAGTAGACAGCGTATCTGGTAATTTACGCCCGGTTCTAGGGCTTTCTATTAATTCCATAGGGTTGTCCTTGCGATAATCTTCAAAGACCAGATAATTAAAAAAACCTCGCAATCCCGAAATGAGCCTGCTTTGCGACCTGGGATTCACCCTTCGGGCGGAATCGTATATAAATTGCTGAACAGTCTCTTCTGAAATTGATTTAGGTGATGTATTCATCTCATTTTCAGTTAACCAATCCTCTAGTTTTCTGATATCTCGATTGTAATTCAGAATAGAATTTTCTGAAAGCCCTCGTTCAAGCCGAAGATAATTTATATAATCCTTGCGTAGATTCTGCCACTTCATAGTAAGATGGATACTGCCCTCAATTTACTATTTGTTTTAAGAATATTGTACTTATTTTTGCGTTACTTAAATCAACAATTAAAAAATAAACTCCATGAAAAAATTCATTTTATTAACCGCAGTGTTTTCGCTATTTACCTTAACTACGCAGGCTCAAGGTCTGGATTTTGGTGTAAAGGCCGGTGTGAACTTTGCTAACATTACCGATGCGAGTGGGTTGTCCAACAGGACCGGATTTGTAGCCGGGGTATTCTTAGGTGGAAAATTAAACGACAATCTTGGTTTACAAGGTGAATTACTTTATTCCCAGCAGGGTGCCGAATTCGAATTGGGTGAATTTAACCTTGATTATGTAAATGTGCCTATCCTGGTTAAGTATTACGTAGCTCAGGGATTGAACATTCAGGCGGGACCACAATTTGGTGTGCTGGTAAACGATGATACCCAGACCGTGATCGGTGAAGTGATCAATGATATTGCTACCAACGATTTTGATGTTTCCGGTGTGGTAGGGGCTGGCTACGATTTTCCATTTGGGATTCGAGTGAGCGGTCGCTATAATTTCGGACTTAATGATGTTCCGGAGACTGGAAGCGGTAAAAACAGTGTAGTAACGCTGGCAATTGGCTACTCGTTTCTGTAAAAACTTATAAAATTATGAGCAGGCGGCCACCAGGCCGCCTTTTTTGTTGATAATCAACTTGTTAATAAAGTGTTCACATTGAACGATATTTCTTATAGTTCTGATAATCAAATATTTAGTACATTTATCATAATTAACCAAACTTTTTAATTATGAAAAAGCTAATACTGTTAGTCGTTTTAGTGCTTGCAGGCACCAGTCTGAACGCACAGGGATTTAATTGGGGTGCTACTGCCGGGGTAAATCTTTCCAATATTGGAGGGGATGATCCTCAGGACCCCGAGATTAGAACTGGATTGAATATTGGTGTTGTGGGGGATCTTAGCATATCAGAGGACTTTGGCATTCAACCAGAAATACGCTTCTCGATGCGTGGTTGGAAAGAGGGGGAAATTAAGCTGAAGATCGATTATATTGACATCCCCGTGGCAGCCGACTACGAAGTTGTTGACGGACTTAGCCTGCAGGGTGGGCCGCTTTTTGGTTTTGTAATTTCGGATGAAGTAGAGGTGAATGGTGACGACCAAGGTAGTATTGAAGGCCTTGAAACATTTAATTTTGGAGCATTAATTGGTGCGCAATACCAATTTGACAACGGTTTGTATTTGCAGGCACGATACGACATGGGATTTATAGATCTATTTGATAATTTCGATGCTAAACCGTGTAACATCAGTTTTAACCTTGGATATATGTTCGATTTCAGCGGAGGAAACTCGGAATAAATATGAATAAAATACAGAATAAAATAGAAGGGGCAACCCTTCTATTTTTTGTTGATAAGTATCTTAATAAATATGACGGCTCTCCTATGGTAGGCTATATCAATAATTTAGTAGCTTTAATCCAATTAACTTAACAACTTATATTATGAGAAACATTTTTTTAATTGCTGCAGTTGCAGTATTGTCCTTTACCACAGTTCAGGCACAGAGCATAAGCTTCGGTGCGAAAGCAGGTGCAAACTTTGCTTCGCTTAACGGAGATGATGCCGATGGTTTGGATGGCAGAACCAGTTTTCTGGTAGGTGGTGTTGTAAATATTGGAATTTCAGAACTTTTTGCAGTTCAGCCTGAAGTAGTTTATTCTGCCCAGGGATACACTCAGGACACTGCTTTTGGTGAAGTTACAGGTAAATTGGACTATATCAATATTCCTGTACTTGCAGATTTTACGCTGGCAGAAGGATTTAGCCTTCAGGGAGGACCTCAGGTAGGAATTAATATTACCGATGAGGCTGATCTGGATGGAGAAACGGCTGCTATAGGTGCAGAAAGCGTAGATTTTTCAGCCGCTATAGGTGCACAGTACAGAACGCCTTTAGGTCTGTTCTTTCAAGCGCGTTATTCCATCGGACTTTCCAACGTGATCGGGGATATGACCATCGAAGGAGTTACCGTAGAAACCGATGCCAAAAACTCGGTTGTTAGTGTTGCCGCAGGTTGGTTCTTTTAATTAACTAATTCAATTTATTTCTATAAGCAGGACATTTGTCCTGCTTTTTTTGGTTTAAAAATGTAATTTTGTTCCTCAAACAATACGTCCTATGAAAAAAACAATTTTTACTTTACTACTGCTTCTAAGTATCTATAGTGTGAATGCACAGGGATTCGGTGGTGCTATATCAGGAGGTTATCTTTCCGAGATCGATTCTTTTGGTGCTACAGCTGACCTTATATACGAATTCACTGAAAAATGGGGTGTCTCTACCGATGCCACTTATTCTGTCGCCGATGCCAAATCTACACGAGCAAAGTGGTTTGCAGTAGACCTTAATGCGCGCTACAAGGTATACGACGAAGTTTACCTCTTGGGTGGCGGGGAATATCTCAGCATTACTCTAAAACAACAGGGACTTGGCGGTGGATCGATCGGACAAGAATCGGAAACATCCAGCAATGACTTTGGCTTTAATGCCGGGGCAGGGTACAAATACAATATCATCGATAATGTAAATGTGTTTGCCGAAGCGAAATATGTTATCCTCGATGCCGGATATTTTCACGCACGACTAGGATTACTTTTCGATTTTTAAATTGAATTTAAATTAGTTTGAATTCGGAGCTTAAGGCTCCGAATTTTTTATTCTATATATTTGAAGTATGAAGATCATGATCATTAACGGGCCTAACCTAAATCTACTCGGGAAACGGGAAACCGATATCTATGGTGATCTAACTTTCGAAGATTTTTTCGAAACTCTGAAGAATAAATACGACTGGATAACGATCGAACATTTCCAAAGTAATATTGAAGGAGAATTAATAGATAAGATCCAGCAAGTTGGTTTTAATTACGACGGTATAATACTTAACGCTGCTGCTTACACACATACTTCTGTGGGAATACGAGATGCGGTTAGCGCTGTAACAACACCGGTAATCGAAGTTCATATCTCGAATACGGCTTCAAGGGAAGAATTCAGGCACGATTCATTTATTACTCCTGTAGCAAGAGGTCTCATCATGGGCTTTGGATTACAGAGTTACGAACTGGCTGTACAATCTTTCATCAATTAATAAAAAAAGCGTCCTAAAAAAGGACGCTTTACACTTTATGTCTGGCAATACTTACAGGTGAATAACTTCTCCATAGGCATCGGCAACAGCCTCCATAACCGCTTCACTCATAGTAGGGTGCGGGTGGATAGCCTTTAATACTTCATGCCCTGTTGTTTCTAGTTTTCGTGCCACTACGGCCTCTGCGATCATATCTGTAACTCCAGCACCTATCATGTGGCAGCCTAGCCATTCACCATACTTGGCATCGAAGATCACTTTTACAAATCCATCCTTGGTACCGGCAGCACTCGCTTTACCACTGGCTGAGAATGGGAATTTACCAACTTTTAGGTCGTAACCCGCTTCCTTCGCCTGAGCTTCTGTCATTCCAACACTGGCAATTTCGGGGCTTGTATACGTACATCCGGGAATATTGCCGTAATCAATTGGCTCGACATGCATGCCTGCTATTTTTTCGACACAGGTAATACCTTCTGCCGAAGCGACATGCGCCAGGGCAGGGCCAGGAACCACATCACCAATCGCGTAATAACCCGGTATGTTGGTCTGGTACCAGTCGTTTACCATTATTTTGCCTTTGTCTGTTACGATACCAACATCCTCAAGGCCAATATTTTCAATATTAGAAGCTATACCTACTGCTGAAAGGACCACATCGGCTTCTAACACTTCTTCACCTTTCTTGGTTTTTACGGTAGCCTTTACCTTTTTACCGGAGGTATCAACGCTTTCTACAGAAGAATTCGTCATTACTTTGATCCCCGATTTCTTAAAAATGCGCTCAAATTGTTTGGAAACTTCTTCATCTTCTAAAGGAACCAGGTTGGGTAAGAATTCAACAATAGTTACATCGGTACCCATGGAATTGTAGAAATTAGAAAATTCCACCCCGATGGCTCCACTTCCAACCACAAGCATACTCTTAGGCTGTGTTTTCATCGACATCGCTTCCCGATAACCAATTACTTTTTTACCGTCCTGAGGAAGGTTGGGCAGCTCTCTCGAGCGAGCTCCGGTAGCGATGATGATGTGTTCGGCAGCATATTCGGTTCCATCAACTTCGACTTTTTTGCCGGCTTTCAATTTTCCTAAGCCTTCAATTACGTCGATCTTATTTTTTTTCATCAGGAA
>QQUG01000162.1 GCA_008501705.1 Flavobacterium sp. | reverse complement strand
ATTGAGAACTATGCTTCTATCAAGAAAGAATTAGAAAATAGAGGATATACGTTCAAATCGGATACAGATACAGAAGTTCTCGTAAATCTAATTGAAGAAGTTAAGAAGAAAGAGAATGTAAAACTTGGGAAGGCGGTACAGATCGCCCTAAACCAGGTAGTAGGAGCGTACGCAATTGCATTGTTCGACAGAAAGAAGCCGGACGAGATCGTGGTAGCTAAATTGGGTAGTCCCCTGGCAATTGGCATAGGCGAAGACGAATTTTTTGTGGCCAGTGATGCATCTCCATTCATCGAATTCACCAATAATGCCATTTACCTCGAAGACGAAGAAATGGCAATTATTCGCCTTGGCAGAGAGGTAAGGGTTCGTAAGATCAAGGACGATAAATTAGTGGCGCCTTATATTCAGGAGCTGCAGTTAAATCTCGAGCAAATTGAAAAAGGCGGCTATGAGCATTTTATGCTGAAGGAGATCTACGAACAACCTACTGTTATAAAAGATACCTATAGAGGAAGATTATTGGCCGACCAGGGTATTGTAAAACTTGGGGGGCTTGAAGATCATATTGGGAAATTTAAGAATGCCAATCGTATCATAATAGTAGCCTGCGGAACCTCCTGGCATGCCGGTCTGGTTGCAGAGTATATTTTCGAAGATCTTTCCCGTATACCTGTAGAAGTGGAATACGCTTCCGAATTTAGATACAGAAACCCCATCATCAATGAGAAAGATGTGGTTATTGCTATCTCTCAAAGTGGTGAAACAGCCGATACCCTTGCGGCTATAAAACTTGCAAAACAAAAAGGTGCCTTTGTCTATGGAATTTGTAATGTGGTAGGATCCACCATTTCGCGCGAAACACATAGTGGTACATATACACACGCAGGGCCGGAAATAGGTGTTGCTTCTACTAAAGCCTTTACTACCCAGATCACAGTTCTTATGATGATCGCCTTGCGTATTGCCAAAGAAAAAGGAACGATCTCTGAAAGAGATTTTATGTTGCATCTAAGGGAGCTGGAAATGATCCCCGATCATGTATCGGAAGCCCTGAAAAGTGATGAGAAGATACGCGAGATCGCAGAAGTCTTTATGGATGCGGCAAACTTCCTGTACCTGGGGAGAGGCTATAATTTTCCGGTTGCTCTTGAAGGAGCACTTAAACTAAAGGAGATCTCTTATATCCACGCAGAAGGGTACCCCGCCGCCGAGATGAAGCACGGGCCGATCGCCCTTATCGACGAGCAGATGCCGGTTGTAGTGATTGCAGTGAATAGTAATCATTACGAAAAGGTGGTGAGTAATATTGAGGAGATCAAAGCTCGTCATGGAAAGATTATCGCTGTTGTGACCGAAGGAGATACCACTGTTAAGAATCTTGCCGACTATATCATGGAGGTGCCAAAAACTCCGGAGGCATTAAGTCCGCTGGTTACAACTATCCCCTTACAACTATTATCCTACCATATCGCAGTAATGCTAGGTAGAAATGTGGACCAGCCAAGGAACCTGGCGAAGTCGGTTACGGTAGAATAACCAGGCTAAGAAACCGGGCACTTTTCCTTTCCAAAATTCCTGAATTTTTTGATACCTTTATTTTATGAAGGTAATCAACCTGATTTCAGGCCCCAGAAATATATCAACCGCATTGATGTATTCCTTTGCGCAAAGAAAGGATTTCGCAGTTTTAGACGAGCCTTTTTATGGCTATTACCTAAAAAATGCGAATCTTTCCATAACACACCCGTCTCACTTTGACATTGTTGATGCAATGGAATGTAATGAGGATAAGGTAGTTAAGCACATTGAAGAACGCGCCAAAGAACAACATGTTTTTATAAAAGGGATGGCCCATCATTTTCTTTCTGAAGAGCCCGCATATCTCCAAAATTGGCAAAATGTTTTTTTGATCAGACATCCCAGGAAATTAATTGCGTCCTTCGCAAAAGTGATCGCCAACCCAACCCTGAACGATATAGGGATAAAGAAATCTTCCGAACTGGTGAAATATTTAGAGCGAAACAGTCGTGAAGTCGTTGTGATCGACAGCGATGAGTTAATGATCCACCCGGAAAATTACCTGAGAGAACTTTGCCGTATCCTGGACCTTCCATTTTACGATGAAATGTTATCGTGGGATCAAGGGGGAATACCCGAAGATGGGATCTGGGCAAAACACTGGTATGCCAATGTTCATAAAACAACTGGATTTAAAGTGCAACAAAAACAACCGGCACAGGTACCACCACATTTAGGTCCGTTATTGGCCGAAGCACTTCCATACTATGAAAGTCTCAAACCCTATATCTTAAAAAATAAATAATATATGCTACAACAATTCGATCAGCGAAATACAAATATTCAGGTATTTATAAAAGACAGGCTCTATCCAAGGTCCGAAGCGAAGGTTTCGGTTTTTGATAGCTCGGTGCAGGGTGGTGATGCCGTGTGGGAGGGTTTAAGAGTTTATCCGGAAGGCATAGTATGTTTGGATAAACATCTGGATCGTTTACATCAATCTGCCAAAACTCTTGCTTTTACCGATATACCTTCCAAGTCTTTCATTAAGGATGCGATCAAACAGACCCTTGAAGCAAATAAAATGAATGACAACACCCATATCAGGCTTACATTAACTCGAGGGGAAAAGATAACAAGTGGAATGGATCCCAGACTAAATCAGAGTGGTAGCTGCCTTATTGTTCTGGCCGAATGGAAGCCCCTTGTTTACGACAATACCGGAGGAATAAAAGTGATAAGTAGCAGTCAGCGACGTAATGGACCACAATTTCTCGACAGTAAGATCCATCACAACAATCTGCTTAATAATATTTTGGCGAAGATACAGGCCAACATAGCAGGTAAGGATGCCGGACTTATGCTGGATGAGCGCGGTTTTGTTGCAGAGCTTAACGGAAGTAACCTTTTTATGGTGAAAGGGGAGACGGTCTATACTCCTTATGCCACTGCCTGCCTGCCGGGGATTACCAGGGACACAGTGATCTCACTTTGCCGAGAACATGGAATATCTATTAGCGAGGCAGATCTCTCCCTTTCTCAGTTTATAAATGCCGATGGCGTTTTTGCCACAGGTACGATGGGAGAACTTACTCCTGTGATCGAGATAGACGGAAGACCCATTTCGAGACAAAATGAGCTAATGGATAAGATTTTAAACATTTTTAGTGCTAGCATCCGAAAATTTTGCGAGCCAGTGGTATAAGAACGCCTAATATTATGTGAATGAATATATTATGCATGAATAATAGTTTGCGGTATTATTAAATTGCATAGTTTTCGATATAAAATCGTTAAAAAAACCCCTGTTTTCTTAAGAACATGCTAAATTTATCTATATATTTAGCCGAATTTATTAATTAACATTTTACTAATATGAAGGCAATTATAGCTTTGTTTTGCTTGTGTTTAAGTACAATTACTTTAGCACAAACCGATATCAGCGGTAAGGTGGTCGATGAATCTGCGGTTCCGGTTTTAGGAGCCAATGTGATTGTAGTTGGAACCGGAACGGGTACTGCGACAGACTTCGATGGAAATTTTACCCTTAGGGTGGACCAGTCTCCGCCTTTTACCGTTCAGATTTCGAGCGTTGGTTACGAAACGCAGAATGTCGATATAACTACTAATAACCAGGTTTTAAATATTACCCTTGCCGAGGGGTCTGTACTGGATGAGATAGTAATTTCGGCTTCGAGAACACCAGAACGAATTTTCGAATCTCCGGTAACTGTGGAAAGATTTGATATACAAGACATTAAATACGCTGCAAGTGCAGATTTCTACGATGGCCTTGAAAACCTGAAAGGAGTAGACATTAACACCAACAGTTTAACGTTTAAATCGGTTAACACCCGTGGTTTTGCAACCTTTGCGAACGAACGTTTCGTACAGTTGGTAGATGGAATGGATAACAGTTCTCCAGCCTTGAACTTCGTACTGGGGAACCTACTGGGAATGACCGAACTAGATGTAAATAGTATCGAATTGCTTCCCGGGGCATCTTCGGCTCTCTACGGAGCGAATGCCTTTAATGGAATTTTATTCATGACAAGTAAAAACCCTTTCGATCATCAGGGAATTAGCGCCTACTATAAGCGAGGAATTACCTCTCAGGTAGCAGCCGGGGACAATGATTTCTATGATATGGGATTTCGTGCAGCTCATGCATTTTCGGATAAATTTGCTGCCAAAGCTAATATCTCGATTCTTAATGGAACAGATTGGTTTGCAGTAAATGATGAGGACGTACTCAATCCCGGAAGGATGCGAGATCACCCTAATTATGATGGATTAAACATCTATGGCGACGAGGTAGCTACTAATTTAAGAGGAGTGGGTGTGGCACTGGCTAATATGGGTCTCATTCCTGCTGGTTCAGAAAATCTGCTGCCAAATGAAGATGTAAGTAGAACCGGATATAACGAATCAGACCTTACCAATTATAATGCAGAAAGTGTAAAATTTGATGCGGCACTTCATTACAGACCATGGGCGAATGATTTCGAGGTGATCTATGTAGGAAAGATTGGAGTTGGAAGTACTATTTATCAGGGTGCCAACAGGTATTCTGTGAAGAATTTCTTCCTTCAGCAGCATAAACTTGAGATCAAGAACGATAACTTCTTTGTTAGAGGTTACATTACAGATGAAGACGCTGGAGATTCTTATGATATGCGTTTCACCGGGATCAATATAAACAGAGCCTGGAAGGACGATTCAACCTGGTTTGGAGAATATGCCGGTGCTTTTATTCAGGCCTCCCTTGCAGGTGCCACTCCTGAACAGGCGCATGCGCTGGGACGTCAAACAGCCGATACAGGGCGTTATATTCCCGGTACACCGGAATTTCAACGAGCATTCGATAACGTAACGAACGATCCGGATATCGCGACGGGATCTCAGTTTAAAGATGAAACTCAATTATACCATGTAGATGCAAATTATAACTTCAGTCATTTACTGGAAAATATAGCAGACATTCAGGTAGGGGGATCATACAGACAATACAGGCTAAATTCTTCAGGAACCATTTTTACCGATGGAGACGGTCCTATTCGATATTCTGAAGTAGGAGCCTATACACAGATCCAGAAAAAACTGATGGACGACCGACTTAAACTTACGGGTTCTGTACGTTATGACAAATCTGAGCTGTTTGATGGTCAGTTTACCCCGAGATTAGCATTAGGATACACTGCCGGTGCAAATCGCAATCATAACTTCAGAGTTTCCTGGCAAACTGCTTTTAGAAACCCAACCACACAGGATCTGTTTATCGGACTGGATGTAGGTCGTGCAATCCTTGTGGGTTCTGCCGAAAGCAATCTGGACAGAGATATAAGATCCTTTCCATTAAGTGGAGGAGGCCAAAACGTAACCGGTTCAACTACCGCAACAATTACTGCAAGAGATGCCTATACAAATTCATTTACTGTGAATTCGGTATTAAACGGTACCCCGGAAGCAGCGGATATCAATCTTGTAGAACCGGAAGAAGCTGATGTGTATGAGATTGGATATAGAGGTAAAGTATTCAACTTTATTATTGATGCATCTGCCTATTACAGTCAGTATAGTAAATTTATCTCCAATGAAAATGTAATTGTTCCATTATACGGAACCGTAGGTGATAATTCGTTATCATTACTTGCACTACAAAATGGAGATACTAAGATCTATCAAACGTACACTAATTCCGATGCCGATGTAAAAGCCTACGGAGCATCAATAGGAATTACTACAAGAGTGGCTAAAAAAGTAAGCATTGGTGCTAACTACACCTTCGCAGACCAGGATTTTGACCAGGAAGCGAATCCCGATTTCCGCACTAACTTTAATACACCAATGCATAAGGCAAAGGGTACTATACGGGTAACCGATCTTTTCCCAAATTTTGGTATCGGAGCTAATTATCGATGGAGTGATGAATATTTTTGGCAAGCAGGTTTCGCCGATGGTATTGTTCCATCATTTTCAGTGCTTGACGCTCAGGTCAATTATAAGATTCCTAAGCTAAAGACCTTAATAAAAGTAGGCGCTAGTAACGTACTCAACGAAGAATATTTTACCGCCTATGGAACAGGGAACATTGGTGCACAATACTACGTTTCACTTGTTGTAAACAACCTTTAAAATTTAGTCTATGAAAAGTATATATAAAAATAGATTTCTTCTGCTTCCAGTACTGGGGATGTTACTCCTTGCCGGTTGTGAGAATGACGATATCCCGGTTGTTGAAGAAGAACCGGTAGTGCCTTTGATGGCCGGATCGGCAAATGTCTCTAATTTCGTTGCCGTAGGAAATTCACTTACCGCTGGATTCACAGACGGAGCATTGTTTATTTTGGGGCAGGAAAATTCATTTCCTAATCTATTGTCGCAAAAATTTGCGATGATTGGTGGGGGTGCTTTCACACAACCATTAATGAACGATAACATTGGCGGTGCCTTACTAGGTGGGGTACAGATCCTGAACCCACGTTTATATTTTGATGGCGCGGGCCCAGCACCTCTTAATCAAACCCCCACAACAGAGATTTCCAATATTCAGGCCGGACCCTATAATAATATGGGAGTTCCCGGAGCTAAAAGCTTCCATCTCCTTGCCAATGGCTATGGTAATATAGCCGGGGTGCAGGCAGGTTTGGCTAATCCGTATTTTGTACGAATGGCTTCAAATCCTAACGCTTCTATGCTGGAAGACGCTGCCTCTCAAAATGCATCTTTCTATTCGTTATGGATAGGTAATAATGATGTTTTAAGCTACGCCACATCAGGCGGTGCCGGAACAGATCAAACCGGAAATCCGGATCCTGCTACTTATGGGCCTAACGATATTACAGATCCTACGGCATTTGCTGGTGTCTATAATGCTATACTAGGTACGTTAGCTGGGAACGGTGCACAGGGAGTTGTACTCAACATTCCTTATGTGTACACCATCCCATATTTTACAACAGTACCCTATAATCCTGTACCTGTTGATGCTGCAACAGCGGCGCTGGTAAATGGTGGATATGCACCTTACAATGCTGGATTACAACAAGCACTAGGAGCAGGTTTGATCTCACCAGAAGAAGCCGCAGCCAGGACGATTAATTTCGTGGAAGGACAAAATGCGGTTGTGTTAGAAGATGAGTATCTCACCGATCTTTCCGGATTAGGGCTGCCTAACTACAGACAGGCAACGGCAGACGATCTACCTACCTTATTAAGCGCATCGTTTATTGGTACACTGGTAGGTGGTGACCCAACACTTATTAATGGAGTTACTGTTCCATTAACAGATCAATGGGTGCTTTCTGCAGATGAAGTTGCAGAAGTTACTGCCGCAACCGATGCCTTTAATGCCGTAATTGCTTCCGCCGCTAGTTCGAATGGGGCAATTCTTATCGACGCCAATGCGCTAATGCAGCAGATCTTCGATACCGGAATCTCCTTTGATGAATTCGAATTGAACGGTAGTCTTGTGTTTGGTGGTACTTTCTCCCTGGACGGGGTTCACCCAACAGCACGAGGAAATGCTTTCGTGGCCAACCAGATCCTGTTAGCTATGGACCAGGCCTTCGGAACTAATTTTGAAGAGGCCGGCGAGTTATTTAAAGCAGCCGACTTCACCACAATTTATCCGGAAATGCTGCCGTAGGCATTTCAGAATAAAATATAGTAAGGCCCTTTTAGTTTTTTCTGAAAGGGCTTTTTAATTTCTGAAATGATACAGGCCACTGTTGAAACGAAAAGAATAGTGCCCCGATCGCATCTTCTTCAGCTCTGCTAAAAAATTAGTCAATTCGATTGCATTTTTAGGTTAGAAAAAACTATCTTTGCACCGTTCTAAAACAGGGTGTTAAGAGCACTCTTATATAACTAAAAAATAAACCTTTAGATAATGTCACAGATTACAGGAAAAGTTGCTCAGATCATCGGCCCGGTAGTAGACGTAGAGTTTGCCAGTGGTGATGAACTTCCGAAGATTTACGATTCACTTGAAGTTGATAACAATGGTACCACACTGGTACTGGAAGTACAATCACATATTGGTGAGAACACAGTGCGAACTATCTCCATGGATTCTACCGATGGATTAAGCCGTGGTGTTGATGCTATTTCAACTGGAGCGCCTATTCAAATGCCAATTGGTGAAGAAGTTTACGGACGCCTGTTCAATGTAATTGGTGATGCTATCGATGGTATTGGTAACTTGCCTAAAGCAGGTAAGGACGGACTTCCAATTCACCGTGAGGCTCCTAAATTTGAGGACCTTTCTACATCTACCGAAGTATTATTTACCGGGATCAAAGTAATCGACCTGATCGAACCTTATGCTAAAGGTGGTAAGATTGGTCTGTTTGGTGGTGCCGGAGTAGGAAAAACCGTATTGATCCAGGAATTGATCAACAATATTGCTAAAGGTCACGGGGGTCTTTCTGTATTCGCAGGAGTAGGAGAAAGAACTCGTGAAGGAAATGACCTGCTTCGAGAGATGCTGGAATCCGGGATCATAAAATACGGTGACGATTTCCTTCATTCGATGGAAGAAGGAGGATGGGACCTTTCTAAGGTAGATAAAACTGCTATGAAAGAAAGTAAAGCTACTTTCGTGTTCGGACAGATGAACGAACCTCCCGGAGCCCGTGCCCGTGTTGCACTATCGGGACTAACTGTAGCGGAGTATTTCCGTGATGGAGCAGGAGACGGACAAGGGAAGGATGTACTGTTCTTCGTTGATAATATCTTCCGATTCACCCAGGCAGGTTCAGAGGTGTCTGCACTCCTTGGACGTATGCCTTCTGCGGTAGGATATCAGCCAACACTGGCTACAGAGATGGGTGCCATGCAGGAACGAATTACTTCTACCAAGAAGGGATCTATTACATCTGTACAGGCGGTTTATGTACCTGCGGATGACTTAACAGACCCTGCACCGGCAACAACATTTGCCCACCTGGATGCGACAACTGTATTATCACGTAAGATCGCCGAGCTTGGTATTTACCCAGCGGTGGATCCACTGGATTCTACTTCTCGTATTCTATCGGCAGATATTTTAGGTGATGAGCACTACGACTGTGCTACTCGTGTAAAAGAGTTGCTGCAGCGTTATAAAGAACTACAGGACATTATTGCTATTCTTGGGATGGAAGAACTTTCTGAAGAAGATAAAATGGCCGTAAACCGTGCGCGTCGTGTTCAGCGATTCCTTTCTCAACCTTTCCACGTTGCCGAACAGTTTACAGGAATACCTGGAGTATTGGTAGATATTAAGGAAACGATCAAAGGATTCAACATGATCATGGATGGCGAACTGGATCATCTTCCGGAAGCTGCATTCAACCTTAAAGGAACCATTGAAGAGGCTATCGAAGCAGGTGAAAAGATGCTTGCCGAAGCCTAAACCGAACTTTGAATATTTAGAGATATGTACCTAGAAATCGTAACACCGGAAGCATCACTGGTATCGGGAGAAGTTGAGTCTGTAACCGTACCTGGTGTTGAAGGTCCTTTCCAAATGCTGAATAATCACGCCCCTATCGTTTCATTACTCGATGCCGGGAAGGTGAAATTTAGAGGAAACCCCACTATAGCCGAAGGTTATGAGAATAAGTTCGTAAAAGAACCTGATGGGAAATGGTCTTTGGAAATTAACAGCGGTACTGTTGAACTCAATAACAATAAAGTGATCGTATTGGCAGATTAAGCTGCCTACCTAAACATCAACAAACCCGATCCCAAATTCCATAATGGAGTTTGGGATTTTTTGTTCATTTACGCCATATGTTTACCCAATTTTCCATACTTAATAATAAGATCAAAACATGGCGTAATAATGTCTCCCGACTACTAGTATCTTATCGTAACAGCATTAGATCCCAGGAGTGTCCATCGGCGATGTAGGTAGAAATTTTCTTGAAACCAATTGCGTAATGTGCGTCCATGGATCTTGTGTTATTGCTATCCACTTCGGTGATGATACAATCAAACTCCGGGCGAATTCCTTTCAGCATCTCCTTATATAGTCTTCTGAATATTCCCTGTTTTCGAAATTTTGTATCGATACAAATTTGCCCCATCACTATAAAGTCGGATTTCGTGTATCTTTTTTTTATTTCTGAAAACATGGGACGCAGAATGGGGATCTCCTGCCCGAATTTTGGATGCATACTCAGCGCGTATCCTATCACTTCCTTATCATGAACTGCTATAAAATGAGGACAGGCATTGTTCATGCGTTCCAGTAGCTCGAAGTCGTGCTCCACAGTCACAAATCCTTCCGTTTTTTTTACTTCTGAAGACAATGAAACCGGCAGATTACGCTTTTGTAATTGAAGGATCCGATCTAACTCTGATGGCGATTCGGCTCTTTTAAAATGCAACATAAAATGAAGGTGTTAAGTCTATAGATACTATAAATATAAATTAACATCCGTTACTATTCATACCTATTTGCAAACACTTTTTAGACCGTTATTCAGGTGTCTTATAACTTGTTTGCCTTAGTGTTATCTGTAAACATAGGTTTTTGCTAAAGTAAAGAATTCCTGTTCCTGCTTCTGCGCCCAAAGCTGGTCTTTACCAAGTTCTTCGGCCATGATCTCAGATACTTTTTTGGATGAGGCCATGGCGGCTCTCGCGTCCAGCAGAAGTAACCGGATCCTTCTTGCCAGGAAATCCTCCACGGTTCGGGCCATTTCATACCGGATACTCCAAACCACCTGCCCAACGGTATACGGGTATTCCGGATGGATCTTGTCTTTGTATTCTGGTTTTGAGCCTTCAAACTGAAGATACGAATCGACCTCCGAACCATAAATAAAAAGATGGTCGTGTCTAAGTGCTTTACCCGGGCTTATATTTCCATGTATTGAGACCTCCCTGGTAACCGACATGGAATTTGGAAATCGGTAGGTTTTTATAACATTATCTACCACATCTTCAGCCATTTTGCGATAGGTAGTCCATTTTCCACCAACAATGCTTAATAAATTACCACTAATAATTATCTTATGACGCCGTGATACCTCCTTTGTCTTTACGTTATGCCCCCTGGGCTTAGCAAGGGGCCGCAAACCCGAAAAAACCGATAGTACATCCCTTCGACTTGCATTTTTTGCCAGATATGTGTTTATGGTTTCCAGGATGAAATCGATCTCGGTCTCTTGGGCCACGGGCTCTATCTTTGGCTTTTTTATAAGGGTATCTGTTGTTCCGGCTATCACCTTATCATGCCAGGGGATCACAAACAGTACGCGCCCGTCGGATGTTTTTGGGATCATAATAGCCTTATCACTTTCCAGAAAAGATCGATCCAGCACCAAATGAATACCTTGGCTTGGGACTACTGTTTTTTTGTGATTGGGATCCTGCATTTTAAGGATCTTATCTGTAAAGATCCCGGTTGCATTTATTACAACTTTACCTTTTACAAGGTATGTCCTGTCTGTTTCGGTATTGACTACACGTACACCACATACCTTCCCCAGATCATTTTTTAGAAGCCTGGTAACTTTCATGTAGTTTAAGGCGGTTCCTCCGTGTTCTATGGCGGTTTGCGCCAGGTTAAGCGCAAGCCTGGCATCGTCGAACTGCCCGTCGAAATAGGAGACTCCGCTTACAAGTTTATCTCTTTTTAAGGTGGGTAAGTAAGACTGTACTTTTTCTTTCCCCACTCGTTTGGAACTTCCCAAACTTAATTTTTTAGAGAGCAAATCGTAAAATTTGAGTCCGATCGCATAGAAATAGCCTCCCCACCAATTGAAGTTGGGGATAATAAATTCCTGTTTTATAAATAAGTGGCGCGCATTAAGTGCCAGCAGACCTCTTTCTTCAAGAGCTTCGATCACCAGGCTTAAATTTCCCTGGGCCAGATAACGAACCCCACCGT
Organism: Flavobacterium sp.; assembly: GCA_008501705.1. Classification (GTDB taxonomy): domain Bacteria; phylum Bacteroidota; class Bacteroidia; order Flavobacteriales; family Flavobacteriaceae; genus Pukyongia. Next base: position 9,743 of record QQUG01000162.1, on the reverse strand, counting down.
GCAGCAGCTTGGTGCTCTTACTGGAAGTTCCTTTGGCAAAGTCGTATTGTTCTACGAGAAGTGTTTTAAATCCCCTGGTGACGGCATCTACCGCTATACCTAAACCGCTGGCTCCACCTCCAATGATAATAAGATCCCATTCTTCTACGGTTTCCAACCGCGATAGCATTTTGTTTCTGTTTGTCAAGAGGGTTAGAATTTTAATGCAATTTCATTTAAAGCTAGATAAAAAAGGAAGATAAAAAAAGCGAATACTTTCCATTTAAACTTAGGGGGGTAGTTTTTGGGAAAAATAAAGTTTTTATGAGTTCGAGATTGTATTTTTGATGCATGGAGAAATTGCCTGAAAAACTACTCAAAAAGCTGCAAGAAAGGGATGGCATGAATACGCTCAGGCAGTTGAATATTAGGCCCAATTTAACCGATTTTTCCTCCAATGATTACCTGGGATTTGCCTCCAGTAAATCTATTGCAGACAGGGCATACAAGCTTTTTAGGGAGCGTGGGGAACAGATGAACGGCTCAAGAGGGTCCCGGCTTTTAATGGGCAATGACCGGTTATATGAAGATACAGAAAAGAGTATAGCAAAGTTTCATAGCAGCCCTTCTTCTCTTATATTCAATAGCGGTTATACGGCCAATCTTGGTATTATAAGTTGTATACCTCAAAGAGGCGATATTATACTTTACGATGAACTTGTTCATGCCTCCATACGAGAAGGAATTTTACTATGCCGTGCATCGTCTTCAAAATACGCACATAATGATCTTCAGGATCTAGAACAAAAACTAGAACGCATTACAAAAGACACAGGGCGGGAATGTTATGTGATCACAGAATCTGTCTTTTCCATGGATGGAGATTCACCAAACTTAAAGGCCCTGGTTACTTTGTGCAAGGAACATAATTGCAGGCTAATAATCGATGAAGCACATGCCATTGGGATCACACAAAAGGGAATAGTAGTTAGTGAAGAGTTAACAAAGCAGGTTTTTGCCAGGGTAGTTACCTTCGGAAAGGCCCTTGGCTGCCACGGTGCGGCGGTGTTAGGTTCGGAGGACTTGAAAGCCTACCTGCTTAATTATGCAAGAAGCTTTATATATAGTACGGCCCTGCCTCCACATAGCGTGGCCACTATAAAAGCTGCTTACGAACATCTGGATTCTGAAATAGGTTTACAATCTATTCGGAAATTAAATAGTAATATAGCTATATTACGTTCATGCACTGAAAAATATAAAATTTCAGCGTGTTTTTTACCAAGTGATAGCGCTGTTCAGGCTATGCTAATTCCCGGAAATGAGAAGGTTAAGGCTATTTCGGAGCGCTTATTTAAGGAAGGGTTTGATGTTCGCCCTATTATGTCGCCTACTGTACCACCCTCTAAAGAACGTTTACGTATTTGCCTTCATTCCTTTAATACCGAGACTGAAATTGAAGGTTTAATAAAACTATTGGCTGAAATAACCTTATGAAAACAAACTACTTTATAACAGGAATTTCTACCGAAGTTGGTAAGACCGTGGTTTCCGCAGTTGTAACAGAAGCCCTGCAAGCCGATTACTGGAAGCCTATTCAGGCTGGGGATCTCCATAATACCGATACCGATAAGGTTAGGCGATGGATTTCCAACAAGAAATCCGTTATACATAATTCGGCCTATAACCTTAGTACGCCTATGAGTCCGCATGCTGCGGCTGAGATCGATAAGATAAAGATCAAATCTTCAGAAATAAAAAGGCCTGTAACCAAAAATTCGCTGGTAATTGAGGGAGCCGGCGGACTTCTGGTCCCGATCAATACAAAAGAAACGATCATGGATCTTATTGCGAAGGAAGATAAGGTCATCCTGGTATCGCGGCATTATCTTGGGAGCATCAACCATACTTTGTTATCTATTGAAGCATTAAAAGCTCATGGAAAAAATATCTTCGGAATTATTTTTATTGGAGAAGAACATCCAACCACCGAAAGTATTATTGTAAAGATGACCGGTGCTGCCGTCTTGGGTAGGATTCCTATCGAACCGTACATTGACAAGCATGTGGTAAGCGAATATGCGGAGATTTTTAGGCCTGCAATTGAAAGTGAACTATCATGAAGTTAAGCGAAAGGGATATTAAAAATATATGGCACCCGCTTACCCAGCATCGAACCGCGGGACCACCATTAGGGATTGTAAGGGCAAAAGGATCTACTCTCTTCGATGAAGAAGGTAACGAATATATAGATGGGATCGCTTCATGGTATACGGCCATGTACGGACATTGTAACGACACCATCGTAGATGCTGTCACAGCTCAGATGAAACAACTGGACCAGATCGTCTTTACAGGGTTCACCCATGAACCGGCCGTGCAATTATCTGCTAAACTTTTAGAGATCCTGCCTGATAACCAGGATAAGATATTTTTTAATGACAATGGCTCCACTTCGGTAGAGGCGGCTATAAAAATGGCTCTGCAATTTCACCACAATAAAAATGATAAACGCAATACCATTATCGCTTTCGAAAATGGATTTCACGGCGATACTTTTGGGGCGATGAGTGCCTCCGGGCTTTCAGTTTACAATGGCCCTTTCGAGGATTTCTTTCTGAAAGTAAAGCGCATTCCAGTTCCAATGGATCACAATGTGAAGGAGGTAATGAAACTGTTAAAGGAGATCATTAAAAATAATTCCTGCGCGGCGTTTGTCTATGAACCTTTAGTTCAGGGAGCTGCCGGAATGAAGATATATTCGGCAGAGGGCCTTGAAAAATTACTACGGCATTGCAAACAGCACGGAGTGCTTTGTATAGCCGATGAAGTGATGACCGGCTTTGGTAAAACCGCTAAGAATTTTGCTTCAGAATATTTAAAAACAGATCCCGATATTATTTGTCTTAGCAAGGCATTAACTGCCGGCTTGATTCCTATGGGGATCACAAGTTGTTCCCTCGAGGTCTTCAATGCATTTCTCGATGATGATCTGGCGAAGGGCTTCTTTCACGCACATACGTATAGTGCAAATCCGCCCGCATGTGCCGCGGCCATTGCGGGGATTGATTTATTACTTTCCGAAGAAATCCAGCAGGGAATATCTGCAATTAGTACAGCACATAAAGCATTTGCAGAACGCATCAGAAGCCACAAAAAAGTTGCCGAAGTACGACATCTGGGAGTTATTCTGGCAGTCGATTTAAACGTTGAAATATCAAGGTACGGGAAACTTCGGGATCAACTTTACCATCATTTTATGGATTCGGGTGTTTTCCTCAGGCCTTTAGGACATACCGTTTATGTGCTGCCGCCATATGTGATCCAACCCGGGCAGCTGGAGCAAATTTACCAGGCTATTATTGAAAGTCTGGATCTATTCAATTGACGGCATTTCTTCGAGCAGGTCGATGATCTCGTCTGATTCGGCTATAAGTACTTCCATCTTTTCATAGGTCCAGTTTTCTTTCACTCCACTTCCTTCAACCCGTATGGTCCCTTTTCCATTGGGTCCTTTAATAGGGATAGTTAGCTCTGCCGTTCCGTACCCATTAGAATAATGAACACTCCCTCCTGTCATCCCGTCTGGTTCTACAGGTTCGCCTAATAATCGCACCACCTTGGGATTATTAGTAGCTGCATCCATGGCATCCTGGTATGCCTGCGAATCACTCATTAAACTGGTCACGCCCCAAATGATCGAGCCGGCAAAGGCTACTATTAGTATGATTGCCAATAAACAGCCACCGGTAGGTAGGACCCATTTCCAGTTCCTGTTAAACCAACTTTTTCGTTCAACAAGTTCTTCCATTTTATTTTTTTAAGATCTGTTTTACTATAAAGTCATCTTCAGAATTGATCTTAATGAAGTAGATACCGTTACTAAAAGAAGCTAAGGAAAGTGAAATAGAATTGGCTTTCGAGCTAATTTCTTTAGCCTTTAAAAGTCGTCCGTTAAAATCCAGAATTTCCACATCGTTAATCGGAATGCCATTTGTGTTTTCAATTGTAATTAGGTCGGATGTAGGATTTGGGGAAACAATGAAACTATTTTGCAGTGTTTGATCTTCTGTGGCTAAAATCGAATCTGAGCATCCGATAGTCTGGCAGAAAGCCGTATTCCCAAATTCATCTGTCACTGTAATGAGAATAGTTACGGAATCTCCATACGGGATAAGTGTTCCGGGCGGAGGGTCTTGGGTAATTGTAAAGGTTGAACTGCAACTACTCACTATATCAATGGTATTGGTATAATCTTCTACAACGGCATCGTCGGAACCGTTTGGATCCGGCACGAAAAGTCTCCTAAAGACACTGCAGTTCCTAACAGAGAAATCACTAACCACATATACTGTGGCCTGATAGTTAACCGGAGTACCATTTTCTAATACTGTGATATCTACGGTTTGCTGCCCTAGATCGTTACAATTGAACTGGGAGGTACTTAAAGTGGCGTCGGGAATCTCATCTTCAATAAAGAGAAAATCTGATACTAAATAACCAGTTCCCGCAGTCAGAAGTGTAATATCTTGCGTAACAAGGTCAATCGAGAAAATTTGCTTGCATGTACTATAACCGCTCCCCATTATAACGATGTTGTTACCTATGTATTCAATGGCGTCGGCTCGACAATTATTTACTGCCGGAATTTCAAAAAGTACTTCCCAAACTCCTGTTTCAAGATCAATTGCCACAAAGTTTACGTCGTTGCTTGGAGATCTTTTAGTCGCGATTAGTCTGTGATTATCAAAGTCGTAGGTGATTCCGGATTCAAATACGTCTAAATCAAAACTCAAAAATGGGGAGCTAATATTAGAATATGGATCGAAGGTATAAATTCCATTAGAGGGGTTTTCATCAGCTGCGTAAAGAATACCATCTACATCAAAACTAAAAAGCAGCGGAGGTCCCCAGTAATAGTTGCAGACATTCTCGCCAACACTTAATTTAGCTTGCGACAAGTCACAGCCAGTGGGGTTTGTATATGGAGAAAAAGACTCACAACAGTCAATTAGTACCCCGGATAAATACTCGCGTTTATTAATGGGATTACGGTCGTTTGAAACATTAAAAGATGTGTCGCATGAAGCATCAATATCATCGATAAAAACCAAACTTTGTGATACATGATCGTATTGAAATTCCAGGAATTGAAGATCAGACATAGCCCAAAGTGTCCCTTTGGAGCTAACTAGAACATCCTCGGGTGTAAGGGTTGCTTCCCCATACTCGTCCAGCTGGAGGGTCATATTTTGCGCAGCATAATTCTGGGCGTTTACTCGGCAAACGACTAGCGCAATAACAAATAGTAAATAGTATCTGATAGATCTTTTTTCTCTAAGTTAATAATTTTTGAGCGGTTAGGAATAAATTGCATGTCACAACGCTCGGTCGTTATTAGTTATCTTATTTTTGCTTTAAATTAATAAAAATTGCAACAACCCATTTCAATATCCGGAATTAGTTCGGTATCGGCCCTGGGTTCTTCTTCTGAAGCGGTTTGGAACAGCTATATTCTGGGTGCGCCTTTATTCAGAAAGAAGACGATAGGAGAAGCCGAATTCTGGATCTCCGAGATCGATACTAAAACCGATAATTTACTTGTCGCATTAAAACGAGATCAACCCGCGTATCGCAAACTGGACCGTAGTGTTCTCCTTGCCATACTCTGCGCAAAAGCAACCGTCGATCCTGAAAACCTCTCGGGAAATATTGGGATCAATATTGGGTCGTCCAGGGGAGCTACCTCCCTTTTCGAAAGTTACTACAAAGAATTCCTGGCAAGCGGATCGGTATCGGCATTTACATCCCCAACAACTACCCTGGGAAATATATCGTCCTGGGTGGGGCAGGAATTAGGAATAGATGGGTTTGCAAGCGGGCATTCGGTTACTTGTTCAACCGCCCTACACGGGGTGTTGAATGGGATAGCATGGTTACAGGCAGGAATGGCAGATAGCTTTATTGTAGGGGGAAGCGAGGCCGCCTTAACACCCTTCACCTTGGCGCAAATGCAAGCTCTAAAACTGTACTCTACTTCCGAAAATTCCATGGCTTGTGAGTCGATGCGATTTCAGAAGAAAAAAAATAGTATGGTCTTGGGCGAGGGAGCTGCAGTCGCAATACTGGAGAGAAATATTTCTGAAAAAAGCCAGGCCTTGATCACCGGATTTGGGTGTGCTACCGAAGCTTTATCACACAACAGTTCCATTTCCGAAAATGCAACCTGCTTTCAGAAATCGATGAAAATGGCACTCGATAGTTCAGGTCTCGAAACAGTAGATGCTATTATTATGCACGCACCCGGAACCGTAAAAGGCGATCTGGCCGAGAAGAATGCGGTAGATACAGTGTTTGGCCGGAAATTACCATTATTAACATCAAACAAATGGATGCTGGGACATACGTTTGGTGCTTCGGGGATGATGAGCCTGGAGATGGCTACGCTGATGATCACACACAATTCTTTTGTTGAAAACCCTTTTTATGAAAATGCACGCCACCTTCCTGATGTGTTGAAAACAGTGATGGTTAACGCGGTTGGCTTCGGGGGAAATGCTGTTAGTATTATTATTTCCAAACCTTGAATTTATCAATTCAATTTGGCTATTTTTGAAAGTATGAGCGACCTAAAATACAACTGGAACAAAGAAGAAATACTCGAAATTTATAATAAACCCATGATGGAACTGCTGTATGAGGCAGCTACGATTCATCGGAAACATCACGACCCGAATCAGGTTCAGGTGTCTACACTTTTATCAATTAAAACCGGTGGTTGCCCGGAGGATTGTGGCTATTGCCCACAGGCGGCCAGATATCATACCGATATTGAAGGAAACGACCTTATGACGGTGCAGCATGTAAAAGCACAGGCTTTACGAGCTAAAGCATCGGGTAGCTCCAGGGTATGTATGGGAGCTGCCTGGAGGAATGTTAAAGATGGGGAAGAGTTCGATCGTGTCTTGGAAATGGTCCGCACCATTAATAAACTTGATATGGAGGTGTGTTGTACCCTGGGAATGCTTACCGAAAATCAGGCAAAACGACTTGCAGAGGCGGGCCTGTATGCTTATAATCACAACCTCGACACCTCTGAAGACTATTACAAGGACGTGATCTCTACACGGGCATTTGAGGACAGGCTGGAAACCATAGACAATGTTCGTAAAACAAATGTTACGGTTTGTAGCGGGGGTATTATTGGTATGGGTGAAAGTGTTGAAGACAGAGCCGGGATGCTGGTGGCCCTGGCAACCCTCGATCCCCAGCCCGAATCGGTACCTATTAACGCGTTGGTAGCTGTTGAAGGAACTCCAATGGAGGATCTGGAACCTGTTAGTATTTGGGAGATGATCCGGATGGTGGCCACAACCCGAATCGTTATGCCTAAAACCCAGGTACGCCTCTCGGCCGGACGAACCGAAATGAGCAGGGAGGGACAGGCAATGTGCTTCTTTGCAGGCGCCAATTCGATCTTCGCAGGGGATAAATTGCTTACTACTCCGAACCCCGATGTGAATGAAGACATGGAAATGTTTAAACTACTGGGCTTACAACCCCAGGCTCCCTTTGTAAAAAAGGTACAGCCGGCCACTGTGGAAGCAGTAGATTCGGTACTTACTGCCAAGGGGGAAAAACCCAAATGGTCCAGGCCCGGACATAAGATAGAACGCAATGAAGAGGCAAAGTTAAAAGCCAGGATGAAATAATAATTTGGTAGCGAAGGGGACGGGTTTAGGCAATTTTTATTTTACGCAGGCGTTTTACCAAAAGATAAAGCAACAAATCTCACATGAAAAAGATCCTATTAGTGGCCATCACTTTATTGGCCGTGATTTCCTGTAAAAAAGACGACGACTCCAATAACAATTGTGTAGAACCATTGTCGATAGCAGCTACCCAGATCAATTCCGAATCGGCACTCATCGAATGGGATCCGGGAAATGAAACGGCCTTCGAGATAGAATATGGACTAAACGGATTCTCGCCGGGTACCGGGACAGTGGCGCAGACCTCACAGGTTAGTTATTTTATAGACGGTTTAAATCCGTTAACCAGCTACCAGGCCTATGTTCGTTCCAATTGCGGTAGTGATGGTTTCAGTAATTATATATCTACCAGTTTCACCACTTTAGAACCTGTAAATCCTTGTAATACGCCTACAGATCTTTTCCTAATAGAGGTGACTTCAAGTTCTGTTACTTTCGGCTGGTCTGAAAATAACGAAACAGCCTGGGAGATCGAATACGGCCCTAGTGGATTCACTTTAGGAACAGGAACCGTAATACAGACATCTCAGAGTAATTTACAAGTTACCGGTTTACAGCCTGCAACTACCTACGAGTTTTATGTAAGAGCCAATTGTGGTGTAGACGGATTTAGTGAATATTCAGATCAGCTGGTAGTTACCACCAATCCTTAAATATAATATCGATTAAAGTTAAAAGCCCTGTCATTCAGGGCTTTACTTTTCTGTGTAAGGTTTACGTTAAGTTTTGTAATTTTGTTTTCTTTATTCTGAAATATGGAATTAACGCAGATCGATCGGGTAGCTACTATTAGCAGGGAAGATTTTCTGAAAAAATACTTCAGGCCTCAAAAACCGGTGATCATTGAGCGGTTTATTGAGGATTGGCCTGCGTACCATAAATGGAATCTTGATTATATGGCGGAAGTAGCGGGGGAGAAGGAAGTTCCGTTGTATGATGACCGGCCTGTTGATTATAAAGACGGGTTTAACGAGCCTCACGCCCGGATGAAAATGCGCGAGTATATCGCCCTTTTAAAACGAGAGCCTACTAAATACAGGATCTTCTTATGGAATATCCTCAAGGAGATTCCTCAACTTCAGGACGATTATAAATGGCCGGATTTTGGCCTGCGGCTAATGAAGGGTTTACCAATGCTTTTTTTTGGAGGAGAGAACAGCTACACCTTTATGCATTACGATATCGATCTTGCCAATATCTTTCATTTTCATTTTCATGGTAAGAAGGAAGTAATTCTGTTCGATCAGGACCAAAATGACTACTTGTACAAGATACCTCATTCATTAATTACAAGAGAAGACATCAATTTTGCCGATCCCGATCTTGAAAAATGGCCGGCATTAAAAAAGGCCAAAGGGTTTGTAGGGAATTTAGAACACGGGAACGTGCTGTACATGCCGGAAGGATACTGGCATTATATGCGTTATCTCACCCCGGGATTCTCAATGAGCTTAAGGGCAATCGCCAGGAACCCTAAAAATTTAGGAAAAGCCCTTTATAATGTGTTTGTAATGAGACATTACGATAATTTTATGCGCCGTATGAAAGGACAGGCCTGGATCGATGGTAAGAATGCCAGGGCGATCGAGCGAACTCATAAGAAGTTAGGGATCGGGGTTTAGTTTGTTGGTATGCCAGTATTTTGGTATTCTGGGGTACAAAGAGTGAAGCGATATTAACATGCCAAAAACGAAGCGCTACCAACATACTAGCATACTAAGCGCGAAGCGCTACCAAATCACCTAGCTTTTCCCAAATCAAATGCGATTCCCAGCCCCTGTACAGCAGATAATCGGCAAATTTTTTCTTTTTTTTCTGAATATTGGTTTCGGTGGTTAATTGCGTCCATCTTTTTTCCGACAATTCATGAAAAGCGACAAGATATTCGGATTCGGGGATCTCTTTTAGGGCGAGTTTGATATTGTATTGAGAAATATCCCGTGCTTTTAGTTCGCGGATGATGCGATTCTTTCCCCATTTTTTTATTCGGAA
>QQUG01000163.1 GCA_008501705.1 Flavobacterium sp. | reverse complement strand
TATAGCAGGGCTTGTCAATCACGACACGCCTTTTTTTTATTTCAGAAAAAATGAAATATAAACTAAAAACACATTCGCAAAGATTGCTCGCCGATACCTTAACTCCGGTTTCTGTATACCTGCGCCTGCGCGATAAATATCCTAACAGCCTGTTACTGGAAAGTAGCGACTACCGCGCAAACGATAATACATTCAGTTTTATTTGCTGTAACCCCATTGCGTCGATCACTGTGAAAAATGAAATAGTAACACAGCAGTTTCCGGACGGCTACCAACGGGAAACGGATATAACTAAAGAAACAGACATACCACAACTGTTGCAGGACTTCGCAGCCAGCTTCGAAATTGAGTCGGAAAATCGATTTAAATTCGCTAATAACGGACTCTTTGGATATATGGCATACGATGCCGTACGCTATTTTGAAGATATCGACATAGCCAAGAATAACGCTCAATTACAAATTCCCGACATCCATTATGCGGTTTATCAAAATGTGATCGCGATCAATCATTTCAACAATGAAGCCTATATTTTTTCTCATTGTTACGATCAGGAAAGTAATATCCCGGAAATTACCCAATTCCTCCGTTCTAAACAGTTTGCCGAATATCCTTTTAAAAGGTCCGGACTCCCTTCTACAAATTTACAGGATGAAGAATTTAACGAACTCGTTACCCGCTGCAAAGCACATTGCGCTCGAGGTGATGTTTTCCAGATCGTACCTTCCAAACGCTTTTCTCAGGATTTTACCGGTGACGATTTCAATGTTTACAGGGCACTTAGAAGTGTTAATCCTTCTCCTTATCTGTTTTATTTCGATTATGGCAACTTTAAGATCTTCGGTAGTTCCCCGGAAGCACAACTGGTTGTGCAAAACGGCATAGCCGAAATACACCCCATCGCCGGAACTTTTAAACGTACAGGAAACGACGAGCAAGATGCTCAACTGGCCAGGAAACTTTCAGAAGATGAAAAAGAGAATAGTGAACACGTGATGCTGGTAGATCTCGCTCGTAATGACCTTAGCCGGCATGGAAGTGATGTAAGCGTGGAAACCTACAGGGAGGTGCAGTTCTTTTCTCACGTGATACACCTGGTAAGTAAAGTCACAGCCAGAAAGAACCCAAATACAGACACGATGAGGCTTGTGGCAGACACCTTCCCGGCCGGAACTTTAAGTGGAGCACCAAAACACAAAGCCATGGAATTACTTGAAAAATACGAAAATACCGACCGCGAATTCTACGGTGGTGCTATTGGTTTTATGGATTTTAAAGGAAATTTTAACCACGCCATAATCATTAGATCCTTTCTAAGTAAAAATCACAGGCTACACTACCAGGCTGGAGCTGGTATTGTTTCAGACAGCGACGAAGAAACCGAACTCCAGGAAGTGTATAACAAGTTAGGTGCGCTAACAAAAGCCCTCGAACTAGCCGAACAAGTTTAAGATGAAAGTATTAGTAATAGACAACTACGATAGTTTTGTGTACAACCTTGTACATTACCTGGAGGAATTCGATGTGGAGGTAACCGTAAAACGGAACGACCGGTTTACCATCGACGAGGTCGCCTTGTATGATAAGATTTTACTCTCACCCGGCCCCGGGATTCCGGACGAAGCCGGATTGCTAAAAGAAGTGATAAAGAAATACGCAGGCATTAAACCTATTTTGGGTGTTTGCCTGGGGCAACAGGCGATTGGTGAAGTATTTGGAGGAAGTATCACCAATCTAAAACAAGTCTTTCACGGAGTAGCGACCAAAGCTACTATCCTGGTAGACGATGAGCCATTGTTTAGAGGATTGGATAAGGAAATTGAAATTGGACGTTACCACTCCTGGGTGGTTGAAAAATCCAACTTCCCGAAGATTCTGGAGATCACCTCCCAGGATGAGAACGGACAAATTATGTCGTTAAGACATCGGGAATTCGACCTGAGGGCGGTACAATTTCATCCGGAAAGCGTGCTAACTCCCATGGGTAAGAAAATTATACAGAACTGGATAGAAAGTTAAAATGAAAAGTGTACTTAACAGGTTAATTAACCATGAACAACTAGATAGGGAAGAGGCGAGAAATATACTTGTATCCATTTCAGAAGGTGCCTATAATACAAGCCAGATCTCTGCTTTTCTTACCGTATATATGATGCGAAGCATCGGACTGGAAGAACTGGAAGGTTTCAGGGATGCGTTGTTAGAATTATGTATCGCACCGCATCTGGGCGATTACCAAACTATAGATCTTTGTGGGACCGGTGGAGACGGTAAAAACACCTTCAATATATCTACTCTTGCCTCCTTTGTTACAGCAGGTGCCGGAGTGCTGGTCACCAAACACGGAAATTACGGTGTCTCCTCAATTAGTGGTAGCAGTAATGTACTGGAGCAACTGGGCGTAAAGTTTAGTAATCAATCCAATTTCCTAAAACGCTGTCTTGATGAAACCGGAATATGTATTCTGCATGCACCCCTCTTCCACCCCGCTATGAAAAATGTAGCTCCTATTCGTAGGGAATTAGGAGTGAAAACCTTTTTTAATATGCTGGGACCCATGGTAAATCCCGCCTTGCCTAAAAATCAGCTGGTAGGGGTGTTTAGCCTGGAACTGGCCCGACTGTACGGTTATCTCTATCAGCAAAGTGAAAAGAACTATGCTATCCTGCATGCCATGGATGGCTACGATGAGATCTCCCTAACAGGTCCCACAAAGGTGATTTCTAATCATTCTGAACAGATCCTGCAACCTTCTGCATTTGGCCTTGAACCTATTGAAGCTTCTCAAATACATGGCGGAAACAGTGTAGAGGAATCGGCTGCGATATTTATGGAAATTTTAAATGGTAGAGGAAGTAAAGCACAAAACGATGTTGTTTGTGCCAATGCAGCAATGGCGATCTCGGTTGCCGATAATTGTTCGTTAACGAAAGGTTTCGAGAGAGCCCGCGATTCCCTGATAAACGCAAAGGCTCTGCAGGTATTAACTAAGTTACAGAAAATAAGCCGGGAAGCATGACCATACTCGATCACATAGTTGCATACAAGAAAAAGGAGATCGCCGCTAAGAAAGAAGCCTATCCGATCAAGCTGTTTGAAGGCTCCATCCATTTCAACAGGACTGTAAACTCAATGGCTGCTGCGATAAAGAATTCGGATAGCGGGATTATTGCCGAGCACAAACGAAGATCACCCAGTAAATCGGTGATTAATGAAAAAGCAGATCTTCCCGATGTGATCTCTGGTTACGAAAAGGCCGGGGTGTCTGCCATCTCTGTTCTTACAGATACCAGATTCTTTAGCGGATCGATAGACGACCTGCTCTTAGCAAGGAAAACAGTTAGCCTACCGCTATTGCGAAAAGAATTTATCATAGACTCCTATCAACTTTTCGAAGCGCGGGCAGCGGGAGCCGATGCTGTTTTGCTGATCGCTGCCATCTTAACCCGGGAACAACTTTCAAATTTAGCCAAAGTCGCTAAAAATTTGCAACTGGAAGTTTTACTGGAAGTTCATAATGAAGAAGAACTGAGCAAGTCTCCTTTAGAAGATATCGACTTACTGGGCGTGAATAACCGCGATCTTAAAACTTTTGACGTATCTACGGATATTAGTAAAAAGCTGGCTTCCCAAATTCCTTCTCATCTTGTGAAAGTTTCAGAAAGTGGTTTAAGCCGTCCGGAAACCATTTTAGAATTAAGAGAATACGGATATAGCGGATTCCTAATGGGCGAGCATTTTATGCGAGAATTAAACCCAGGAAGATCGGCAAGTGAGTTCATAAAAAATCTAAGGTCATGATCCCCGAATTGAAAATATGCGGAATGAAACACAATGTTTCTGCAGTGGCCAGTCTTCAGCCCGATTATCTGGGTTTTATATTCTATGATAAAAGTCCGAGGCATTTCAGTGGCGAGGTCCCACATTTGCCACCCGGAGTGCGCAAGGTGGGCGTTTTTGTGAATGCATCTCTTGAGGACATTTCAGAAAAAATAAAGCAATACCAATTGGATGTGATCCAATTACACGGGGAGGAGACACCTCAATTTTGCAAGCAGTTACGAAAAGCGAATTTCCAATCACAATATGGGCTGGCTTCTATTTGGAAAGTATTTGGTATACAAGATGGATTCAATTTTACCCAACTAGCCCCCTATGAGGGCTACGTAGATCGATTTTTGTTCGATACCGCCGGTAAAGCCAAAGGTGGTAACGGCTATCCTTTCAATTGGGATATCCTGGGGGAATACCCTTCCGTAACACCACTTGTGTTAAGCGGTGGTATTGGCCTGGCAGAAATTCCGCGGATAAAAGCCATCCTAAAAACCTCCATCCCGCTTGCTGCCCTCGATATTAACAGTCGGTTCGAGATCGAGCCCGGACTAAAAGACATAGAAAAGATTAAAAGATTTACCCATGAGCTATCACGTTAATGAACAAGGTTATTACGGAGATTTTGGCGGTGCCTATATCCCCGAAATGCTCTACCCCAATGTGGAGGAACTGAGACAAAATTATCTCAGTATCACTTCCGAAGAATCCTTCAGAAAAGAATTCGATGATCTGCTTCGAGACTATGTGGGAAGACCCACTCCCTTATATTATGCTAACCAACTCTCAGAAAAATACAATACCCGCATCTATCTGAAACGAGAGGATCTTTGCCATACGGGCGCACATAAGGTAAATAACACCATCGGGCAGATCCTGCTGGCTAAGCGACTGGGCAAAAATCGCATCATCGCCGAAACAGGTGCAGGACAACACGGGGTTGCAACCGCCACAGTTTGTGCACTTATGGGCATCGAATGTGTGGTCTATATGGGGGAGGTCGATATAGAACGACAGGCACCCAATGTGGCACGTATGAAAATGCTGGGTGCTACAGTTGTTCCCGCTACTTCAGGCAGCAAAACCCTGAAGGATGCTACCAACGAGGCGATAAGGGACTGGATCAATAATCCCACAAACACTCACTATATAATTGGCAGCGTGGTGGGCCCTCACCCCTATCCCGATATGGTGGCCAGGTTTCAGAGTGTGATCTCCCGGGAGATCAAATGGCAATTAAAGCAAAAGGAAGGTCGAGAACAGCCCGATTATATTGTGGCATGCGTTGGCGGCGGAAGCAATGCTGCAGGCGCTTATTACCATTTTCTGGATCAGTCGGAGGTTAATATCATTGCGGTTGAAGCCGCCGGAAAGGGCATCGATACCGGTGAAAGTGCGGCTACCTCGGTGCTTGGAAAAACAGGGATCATACACGGTAGTAAAACTTTGCTCATGCAAACTCCTGATGGCCAGATAACCGAACCTTATTCAATTTCGGCCGGCCTGGATTATCCTGGCGTTGGGCCCATGCATGCACAGCTATATGCCAGTGGACGTGCAGAATTTATGTCGATCACAGACCGCCAGGCCATGGAGGCAGGATTGGAGCTTAGTAAGTTGGAAGGCATCATCCCGGCAATCGAGACCAGCCATGCCCTGGCCATATTCAAACAAAGATCCTTCACCCCCTCAGACTTGATCGTAGTGAATCTCAGCGGACGAGGTGATAAAGACCTGAATACATATATAAAATATTTCGATCTATGACCTGCAGAATTTGTAACAGCATATTATTTTGGGCGTTACCCCCAATTTCATTGGGGGTCAGGCTTTTCGCTATATCCCTGTAGTGATCGCGAAGTGAGTATCGCACTACTTTATCGGCACTACAGGGGATGCCGCTTCAATCCTTAACGCATTAGTAAATTATGAAAAACAGAATACAACAAAAGCTCAGTGAAAACGGTAAAATACTTTCCCTATATTTTACGGCTGGCTATCCCCATCTAAACGATACCATTCCTATACTACGATCCCTGGAAGAGAACGGCGTAGATATGGTAGAGATCGGGCTGCCATTTAGCGATCCACTCGCCGATGGGCCCGTTATACAAGCCAGCTCCACTAGGGCTCTAAAAAATGGTATGACAACCGCAAAGTTATTCGACCAACTAAAAGATGTTCGAAAATCGGTTTCCATTCCACTTGTCCTAATGGGGTATTTTAACCCTGTGCTACAGTACGGAGTCGAGGCTTTTTGTAAACAATGTGAAACCATAGGTATTGATGGGCTTATTCTGCCAGATCTCCCCTTAGCCGAATATAATCTTCATTACCGGTCTATTTTCGAACGTCATGGCCTAACGAACATTTTCCTGATCACTCCACAGACCTCAGAAGAAAGGATCAGGGAGATCGATAAAGCGAGCCAAGCTTTCATATATATGGTAAGTAGCGCAAGTACCACTGGAAAAACAACTGGCTTCGGAACGACCCATAGCCATTATTTTAAACGAGTTGCTGCTATGGACCTCAATAATCCACTGGTGGTTGGATTTGGAATAAAAGATCAGGAAACCTATCAGGCCGCTATCCAATATGCTCAGGGCGCAATAATAGGAAGTGCGTTTATTAAAATGCTAAGCGAAGGTGGAGTAGATGGAATTCCTGGATTTGTGAAATCTATCCGCCCTGTTTAACCTAACCCTAACAGGCCTTTAATAATTTTTATGAAATTGATTTATTATATTAAGGTAAATCAAAATAAAAATTCATGGAAAGAAAATTTGAAAGAAAAATAGAACAAAAGAACCCAACTAATCCAACAGGGAATATCAATCAGGTAACCAACAAAGTTGATTTCAACGAAAAGACCATTCGTAAACAACAAAACAAGAAATAATGGGTAAAGGCGATAAGAAAACGAAACGAGGAAAGATCATCCTGGGTACCTATGGCAAATTACGACCCAGAAGAAGAAAATTTACCCTAAGGCCATCAACTATAAAAAATGGTCAGCCAGTAGAAAAGTAATATTTTATCAATATCCCTACAAACAAAAACCCCTTCCGTTTCCGGAAGGGGTTTTCTTTTGGTTGGTTAAATAATCTTTCGATTATTCTTTTATCAATCGCTTCACTGTTGTCGATTCTTCACCTGTTATCTGAACCATATAGACTCCAGATGCCAGTTGTGATACATCGATCACCATTTCACTTCCCATATTGCGAAGGTCGATGGTATTTACCAGTTTGCCATTCATATCATAGATCACAGCGTTATCCAGTAGGATGTTCGATCCGTTAGCAAGCGTTATTTGCTCTGCTGCAGGATTTGGATACATACTAATGGCGCTTCCCAGTTCATTGTCTGCTGCACCAAGAATACTCTCTACGGTGAGCTCGAATGTACAACATCCTTCGTTTCCATACTCATCGGTAGCACATAGCGTTACTGTGTACACACCGTCGGTAATTTGTGAACCAGCCGGAGGATCTTGTGTAAAGACCGTTACCGGATCGGTACAGTTGTCGGTTGCTGTTGCATCTCCACCTGCCCAGTAATCTGGTACGGTGTAGAACAGGTTACCTGGTCCCGGATCTACGGTTTGGTCTGCCGGACAGGTCACCTCTGGTGCCAGGGCATCAACTACCGTGATCATAGACTGACAAGCCGCCAGGTTACCACTAGCATCGGAAGCAAATACCGTTGCAGTTAAGTTTCCTCCTGTTGAATACGTTAATCGTAATGATAGGAAGTCTCCACCACAAAGTACGGTGTTAATGTTTCCGGCTACATCGGTACCGGTGAAATCGATCTGTCCGTCTGCTGCCCATGCATCGATCATGGCAGCTGGGATCATAAAGGTCTCGGTAAGGGTTGTAGAACATTGATCTCCGAAGTTTCCGGTGGCACCAATAGTACCTGTTGTATTGGAATCTTCATCGGTTATGGTCCACATTTCCTCGTTTCCTCCTGTACCATCTATATCACCAAAGGTCATAACCTCAAGGACAGCATCTGCCGTAGCTCCTGTCGGTGTTCCGGTGAAGGAGAATACATTAGAAGACATCAAGGCAGGGTTAGTGATCGTGATCGTCTCATCGTAATCTGTTCCGATATCGTCACAAGTTACCTCGGTGATATCTACCGCTAGTACGGTAATACCACAGGCATCAAAGGATAGTGGTCCTCCCGGGATCTCTACGAAGAATGCATCTCCATCAGAGTTGGTAAGGGTTACTGTCCAGTTAGCCGGATCAAACTGTCCGTTGAATCCAGGTACGAAGTTACTTACTGTAGTGGTACAGGCTCCAAAGAGTCCATCAAGAGAGTACGAACGGAAACCGAACACATCTCCAGGGGCCAGATTGATCGGGCCACTGTTTCCACTTTGTTGTAAAGCTCCTCCCGGATCGGTTAGCTCTGTATAGACACCATTTATCAGATATCCAAAGCTATCGAAAGCCGGTCCGTCTGGCGTAGTGTAATCCCAATCGAAACTTACAACCTCGGCAGCTGTAACAGGAACGGTAAGATCTGTAAATCCTTCCGTACCGGATTGGTTATCACTACTAATGGTCACTACATCATAAGTAGATGGTGAACTGGCCAACAGGTCTTCCGGGTTGATATCGGCAGTACCGTCTGGTCCTAGTTCTATGGTTACATCCTGGCATACTAATACCGGAGGAGTGTCGTCTATAACATTTACGGTTGCTATGCATGATGACTCGTTTCCGGAACCATCCACAGCGGTAACAGTTACCTGAGTAAGACCAAGATCGTCACAAGTAAAGTCCACCATGGTAGACCCTCCTGTTGGATAAGTAAGACGCAGTTGTAGGAAGTCACCACCACAAAGTACTGTGTTGATATTTCCGGCTACATCGGTACCGGTAAAGTCTATCATTCCATCCGCTGCCCATGCGTCGATCATTGCAGCAGGAATCATAAATGTTTCTGTTAACGTAGTATTACATTGATCGGCAAAAGAACCTGTGGCTCCAATAGTACCGGTAACATTGGAATCTTCATCGGTGATGGTCCACATCTCCTCGTTTCCACCAGTCCCATCTATATCTCCAAAGGTCATTACTTCAAGGGTAGCATCTGCACTGGCTCCTGTTGGTGTTCCGGCAAATGAGAAAACATTGGTTCCCATAAGAGCAGGATTCACGATGTTGATCGTCTGATCGTACAGACCACCACCGCCAGATCCACCTAGAATTGTTACACCACCGGCTCCACAGTTGTCATCGTAAGCCAGGACAAGATCTGAAGCAGGTATAGAAGCCATTCCGTTGGCATCCAATACTACATCAAGTGGTGTAGCAGGAACGGCATAATCTAACGCAAAGTTATCCACACCATAGTGCCATCCCCAGGCGCCATTGTCGTCGTAAGTCCAACGAACTTGAAGCGCAGCATTAGAATAAGCAGTAATATCTAAAGATTCGGTCTGAATATCCGGATCAAGATCTACATTATATAGGGCAACTTGTTGCCATGCAGCTCCGTCGAATACTTCAACGGTACCGGTCGATCCACCACCAGCTTCCTGGAAGGCAACGTCATAACCAAGAGTTACCGTTGTAGCTCCTGTAGTGTCGTACACATCAGATACTAAAGACACATTACTTGCCGGCGCTCCAAGACCACAGTCATCGTCGTCAAAGAACATAGCCGGAGTAGTAAAGTCGTCTCCAGTTGGAAGATCCGTTCCGTTCTGCCAGTCGCAGGTACCTGTGTTGATCACAGTACTCCATCCGGCTGGTAAACCAGCGTCGAAGTCTTCAGAAACAGTGATCGTTCCAGGCGATCCAACACAGCTCACTGTAGGAGGCTCAACATCGTTCACAATTACATCATGTGTACATTGTACCATATTTCCGCCCTGGTCTGTATAAGTCCAGGTTACGGTAGTAGTTCCTGCAGGATAGAAATCGGATGCATCGTTAGTACCGTTATAATCATTTACAAGTGTCGCACCAGGTTCAGCTACACAGTTGTCCATAACTGTTGGCATTGGCACGGTCACGTTAGCACCACAAACTCCAGGATCATTGTCTACAACCACATCGGCAGGACAAGTAATAGTAGGAGGTTCGTTATCCACTACTGTAATCGTAAACTGACAAGTCGCTGTTTCATTAGGCGCATCATCATTTGTAGCAGTAAATTCAATAATAGTATCACCTATCGGGAAATCACTTCCGGATGCTGGACCCATGGTTTGCGTAACTGTAACGGTTCCGCCTTCTGGATCGATAGCTACTGCATCGGCAAAGGAAACCTGAGCCGTACAAACACCAGGATCGGTGTTAGCCATGATATCCATAGGACAGTTAATAAGTGGTGGTGTAAGTGGTATGTACGCAACATAGTCGTTGAAGGCAGACCAGCTCGTAGCATTTCGACCAGGAGTAACTACAGCCTCTGTGCTATCCATGTTCTCTACTCCCTGGGTATGACTACCTCCATCGGATGGCATCGCAGTAGTATGGATCTCGATCAAGTTACTACCTTCATACAACTGTGTATGAGCTGTGACCTGATTACCAGATGAAAAATGGTCCACATTAAAAAATTCAACAACAAGGATACGGTTAGGTGCAACACCTACTGTTTCATAGCGAACCACATTTTGTGCAGGTTGTCCTCCATTTCCGGGATCAAGGTCTTCCCAAGCAAAACATATCATATTACTCGGTTCGGATGCAGAAGCATTAGGAAGAAATTCCCCACTACAACAACCGTTATCTGTTAGACCTCCAAAACCAATGAATCCATTGGATGAAATTCTAAAATCAGTATACGTGTTCCCGTAGAAGTCAAAGGAAAACCCAATTGGTAAATCTCCAGATACCGCATCGTCACCTAACGCAACATTGGTTCCTGTTGCGGAAATGTCGATTGGAGCAAACGTACCGGTTTGGTCCACCATGTAGGCTTGTGATCTACCCACAAAACAAGCCAACATCAAGACAATTAGACTTAACGTAATTTTTCTCATAATTATAATTTAAATTGGTTAAAGTCTTAAATTTACGTTAATAAAATAAAAATGCCTAAGAATTTTAGACTAAAAATAGAATTATTCGATAAAATAAATAATACCCTATATATCAATAGCTTAGGAGTGCTGGTTCTTGAATAGGGATTGAATTTGTTCAAAATATTCCTTCATATCTAAATTACATTGGAGCAAATTTGGTCGTTTCCCTTCCGAAGTTGGAAAAGAAACTGAATTTTGTATAGCTAAATCGTCTAAAATCGGAATTATTTTATACCGGAACCTAAACTTTTCTACACGGTTTTCTTACTACTTATTTACACAAACACAAAGTAGTCTAAGAAGCCCTAGTCCGCCCTTCAGGCCAAACTATATTGCTTGGAACATGAACATTGGTATCATTCAACCCTGCAACACTATTCCCCCGTAAAAAAAGGCTTGTATTGCATTACCCTGAAATCCATGGTATTGAATTGAGGATTCCTTGCTTTCATCTTCTTGTACTGAGACAGGCTACCAACTGCCCTGTTCGCAGCTCCCGAAGGCGCTGTTAACGAAACTGTATTAATAATCCTGGTGCTATCAGGTAGTCGGAATTCATGAATTCGGGGTACTTCATCTACAAGCTTTTTCAACGGAATACCGTATTGTTTCAGAAGTTTTCTGAAAAAATATTCCGGGCCATTCTTACTATTCCCTCCCATAAACAACAGGGTTTCTATCTTGGGATTATCCTGCAGCACTGTAATGAGATCCCGCAGCTTCACTTCGGTCATCCCAAGGTCGCTGGCATCGATTTTCTCTCGTCTAGACGAAGCGACAATATCACATATTCCTATCTGATTATCTCTTAGAAAATCTTTTCGCTTTGCGATTGCCTCCTTCGTAGTTTCGAAAGGCAGCTCCAAATTGAATAAACGGTTAAGGATAGGCCATAACTGGCCGTCTCTGCTACCGTAACAAAAATCAACATCTCCCGGTTTCAAGGCTCCGGTTGTGAAGCGCGGAGGAGGTAAGGTGCCAACTATTAATTTACGGGTGTTTACCGGGATAAATGGTTTGTATGGGTGTGTATGAAGGAACACTACCTTATAAAGACAAGTTCATTGTTGGAAGACATGTCCTCGCTAAATCCGTAACCCTCATAATTAAATCCTTTGAGGTCGTCTACGGTCTTACATTCATTGTCGAAAATATAACGAGTCATATATCCCCGAGCCAATTTGGCAAAGGTCATGATCGCCTTATATTCTCCATTCTTGAAATCTTTGAAGCTGCAGGTAATTACCGGAACCTTTAAAGATTTTGTATCTATGGCCTTGAAATATTCATTACTTGCCAGATTTACAAATACCTCATCATCTTTAAGTTCTTCATTCAACTTTTCGGTGATCTTCTTTCTCCAGAATTCGTACAGATTCTTCTTTACTCCAACCGGAAATTTTGTACCCATCTCCAGCCTATAAGGTTGTATCAGATCCAGTGGTTTTAAGACGCCATACAGACCGGAAATGATACGCAGGGTATTTTGCATATAATCTATTTTTTCCTTTGGAAGCGTATAAACATCCATCCCCCGGTACACATCTCCGCTAAAAGCATAAACTGCCTGCCGAGAATTTTCTTTGGTAAAAGGCAGTGCCCACTGTTGATTCCTCTCGTAGTTTTGTTGTGCCAGGTTCTCCGAAATCCCCATTAGCTTTTTTAAAGATCTGGCCGATTTCTTCTTTAGTAGTTTGTTGAGGCGTTCAGCTTCACTAAGGAAATTTGCTTCCGAATTTCTTGAAGTGGGTAGTTTTGTTTCGAAATCCAGCGATTTGGCCGGTGATATTACAACTTTCATAGCACGAAATTATTTATTCAAAAATAAGAAGAAAAGCCCCATTATAAAAGGAATTCCATTTTTAGAATTAATGT
Source organism: Flavobacterium sp. (assembly GCA_008501705.1). Classification (GTDB taxonomy): domain Bacteria; phylum Bacteroidota; class Bacteroidia; order Flavobacteriales; family Flavobacteriaceae; genus Pukyongia. The sequence continues at coordinate 8,898 of QQUG01000163.1, read as the reverse complement.
AGCTATCACTTTAAATTATTCGATCACATGCTTCGAATAATTTCGCCATTTTTCAAGGCAAAGCTCCATGTCTTCAGGGATAGGAGTCTCAAAACGCATCTTCTCCCCGGAGAATGGATGCACAAAGCCCAGGGTGCGCGCATGTAGTGCTTGTCGTGGCAATACCTTAAAGCAATTTTCCACGAACTGCTTATACTTGGAGAAATGTGTTCCTTTTAAAATAGAGTCGCCTCCGTAACGTTCGTCATTAAATAAGGTATGCCCAATATGTTTTAAATGAACTCTAATCTGATGGGTTCTGCCTGTTTCCAACTTACAGGACAACAAAGTTACATAGCCAAACCGCTCCAACACCTTAAAATGAGTCACTGCTGGTTTTCCTTTCTCAGCATCATCTCCTTCAAAAACAGTATTCTGTAATCTGTTTTTAGGATGCCTGCCTATGTTTCCTTCTATGGTGCCTTCATCTTCCTCCACATTTCCCCAAACCAGGGCAACATATTCACGCTCGGTGGTTTTATTGAAGAACTGTTTGGACAGATTGGTCATAACCTCTTCTGTCTTGGCGATTACCAGCAGACCACTTGTATCTTTATCGATCCTGTGCACAAGCCCCGGACGATTGCTGCTGTTATTAGGAAGATTGTCGAAATGGAATGTTAAGGCGTTAATAAGGGTCCCGCTGTAATTTCCATGTCCTGGATGTACCACCATTCCGGCCGGTTTATTTACTACAACGACCGCCTCATCTTCAAATACGATATCCAGCGGAATATCCTCAGGTGTTAACAGGAACTCGTATGGTGGGTGTTCGAAAAGTACCTGAACAACATCGCCTCCCTTTACTTTATAGTTTTGTTTTACAGGGCTATCATTTACATGGATGTTCCCGTCCTTAGCCGCTTGTTGAATTTTGTTACGCGTGGCATTTTCGATCTTGTTCATAAGATACTTATCCACCCGTAACGGCTGCTGCCCTTTATCGGCTATAAATCGATAATGCTCAAATAACTCATCGTTCCCACTGGGTTCCTGTTCAGGATTAGTTGTCTCCTCCGTCATCCGTTTCGGCTGTTGGTTCATCGGAATCTCCCTCAGATTCCTCCTCTGCGTTTCTGTTCAAACTACCCGATCCGTCTCCTAATATAAGATCGATAACAGCTGTCTTAGGGAGTTCATCACCCGGTTCTACCTTGGTTCCTTCATGGCGAAGTTCCAAAACTTCATCTTTTGCAATATAGGGACGATAACTTACTTTCCCAATGTTGAACCCCATAGCCAGAATAGTAGGTTCGGCTTGCCGGCGAGTTTTACCAACCACCGGTGGAATTTTGATCTTGCGGTATCCGGAAGGATTGAGATACAGATATATCTTTCGGTTCTCCTTTACAAACTTACCTGCTTTCGGGATCTGCTCGATCACCGAAAATCGAGGGTATTCAGGATTGTAATTCGCCGAATCAAGTATCTCATAATTGAGATCCAGTTCATCCAGCTTATCCTCTACTACATCCAGTTGCAATTTCGCAAGATCGGGGACTTCTATCTTCTGTCCGTGATTTGTAGTACTGCGCAACCACCACAATATTAAAAAGGTGAGTATGATCACCGCCAACAAAGCAAAAAGCAATTGCTTAAGAAAGGTTTTGGTAGTGAGGAATTTCAGAAACGTCATACGTTGTGGGTTAGATGACAAAAATAGTAAACCTAAAGTTAGTAACTTCTTAGAGATTAGTGATATTTTTGTTAAACGCGCTTTTTACAAAAATGGTATGGCAAAGAAACATATAGCAGTCGCCATGGGCGGCTATTCAAGTGAATTCGATATTTCTCTGCAAAGTGGAAAGATGGTGTGTGATAACCTGGACCGTGATAAATACCAGGTGCATGCAGTGCATATTACAAAGCAGGGTTGGTTTTGTGTTTCTGAAAATGGTGACAGGAAAACGGTAGACAGATCCAATTTCAGTTTTGAAAATAACGGCGAGAAAATTGTTCCCAACGCGATCTTCAATACCATCCACGGTACACCAGGAGAGGATGGCTATATGGCAGCTTATTGGGAATTATTAGGGATCCCTCAAACGAGCGCAGGCTTTTACCAGGCTGCGCTTAGTTTTAACAAAAGGGATTGTCTTTCTGTACTAAAACACTTCGGAATACACTGTGCCAATTCATATTATATTAATAAAGGTACAGATTACGACCTGGAGACCATAGTATTGTCCACAGGATTGCCGTGTTTTGTAAAACCTAACCGGGCAGGTTCCAGTTTTGGGATCAGTAAGGTTAACGATATGGAAGATCTGCAGCCCGCCATCGAAAAAGCCTTTACCGAAGATAATGAAGTCCTTATTGAGACCGCCCTGGTGGGTACAGAAGTTTCGGTGGGTGCCTTTCAAAAAGACGGCGAGATTATTGTTCTCCCGGTCACCGAAATAGTTTCGGAGAACGAATTTTTCGATTATGAAGCCAAATATTTGGGAAAATCCCAGGAGATCACGCCTGCGCGTATTTCGGAAGAAGAAATCAATACCGTCCAGCTTGAAGCGAAAAAAGTATACCATCTGCTAAACATGAAAGGGGTATCACGTTCCGAATTCATCTTACAGGATGGAGTTCCATATTTTCTTGAAACCAATACAACGCCCGGATTGTCTTCAGAAAGTATAGTCCCTAAAATGGTTAAAGAGACAGGTATGTCACTATCCGAATTCTTTGGAATTCTAGTGGAAGAAGCTTTGGTTAAAAAATAGTACATTTAAGGTATGAGACGCGCAGTTTTTCCCGGTTCTTTCGACCCAATCACCCTGGGTCATGTCGATATTATAAAAAGAGCAACTCCTCTGTTCGACGAAATTATTGTTGCTATTGGAATAAATGCAGAGAAAAAATATATGTGGACTCTGGACGAGCGAAAGTCATTCCTTGAACTCACATTTAAAGATTATCCTACAGTGCGCATTGGAACGTATAGCGGACTTACGGCCAATTATTGTAAAAAGGAGAATGCCCAATACATTCTGCGTGGTCTTAGAAACACTTCCGATTTTACCTACGAGCAAACCATTGGCCAGGCGAATAATAGTAATTTTGGCGTTGACAGTGTATTTCTAATGGGCTCTCCGGAAATGTCCTTTATCTCCTCAAGTGTGGTTAGAGACATTGCCAGAAACGGTGGTGATTTTAGCAAATTGGTGCCCGATGCTGTAAAGTGATTTCCTCCCGAATCTTTTCGTCTTTCTGCGATTTAGAATTTAAATCGATCTTGATATGTGTTATGATATAAAAGCAAGCCTCGAAGCCCAGTTAAGCAAAGCTAAAAGACGCGGAGACAAGCATGCGATGGAGGAAATACATCGAAAATTAATCCCTTATACAGATCTGCCAATTCACCACGCCTCAGGATTTAGTCATCCAAAATTACTCATTTACCCGGACCGATCCCCGGATTTCCCCGAAATCGCTACCTGGGGCCTTGTACCTCATTGGGTAAAGGATAAGGAGCAATTGAAAAAATTCTGGAACAATACCCTAAATGCCAGAGGTGAAACTATCTTCGAAAAGCCATCCTTCAGGGATTCAGCTAAGAACAGCAGATGTATTATCTATGTGGACGGCTTTTATGAACACCATCATTATAATGGGAAAACCTATCCTTTTTTTATTTATCATAAAAATGGAAAACCGCTAGCTCTGGCCGGTTTGTGGAATGAATGGCTTGATGAGGAGACCGGGGAGGTACTAAACACATTTACCATTGTGACAACAGAAGGAAACAAAATGATGGCAAAAATCCATAATAATCCAAAATTAAAAGGCCCTAGAATGCCCCTCATTCTTCCCGAAGAACTTGAAGAAAAATGGCTGGTGAACATAGAGGATGAATTGGATGTAAAATCTGTGCAGTCACTTATAGAGTCCTATCCGGAAAACGAACTTGAAGCATATACTGTACATAGGCTACGGGGAAAGGAATATTTAGGGAATGTGGAAGAAACGGCAGAAGAATTTCAATATGAGGAACTGCAATTCTAGATTTGGACCGAAAGCGAAGTACTAAATTTAAAATGAAAACGCCCTCAGTCTCCTGAGGGCGTTCTTTCGTTTACCAACAATATATTTCTTACAAAGAAGCGACGTGTTTGGTTAACTGTGATTTAAGGTTAGCAGCTTTATTATCATGAATGATATTCTTCTTAGCTAACTTATCGATCATAGAAACCACCTCAGGAAGCATTTTTTCGGCCTCTTTCTTCTTTGTCAATTCCTTCAGCTTCTTCATAGCATTACGTGTCGTCTTGTGCTGATAACGGTTGCGTAAACGCTTTGTTTCGCTGTTTCTTATTCTTTTTAATGCTGACTTATGGTTCGCCATCTTCTTGTTATTAAATTTGTAGCCCGTAGGGGAATCGAACCCCTGTTACCAGGATGAAAACCTGGCGTCCTAACCCCTAGACGAACGGGCCGTTAGTTTCATTTGCGGATGCAAAAATACAACTATTTTTGAATGCGACAAGTCTTCCCAATATTTTTTTAGGAATTTAATATGCCCTGGCAAATAAGACCCTTCGTGCCGATGGTTTACCAGTAACCATGCAGCTTCCCGATTCTGTATCATCGTCTAAAGGAATACACCTGATGGTGGCCTTGGTTTCATTCTTTATGCGTTCTTCGGTCGCAGCAGTACCATCCCAATGTGCGAGAATAAATCCTCCTTTCGTATCCAAAACCTCCTTAAATGCATCATAACTATCAACAGTGGTGGTATTATTGCTTCTGAAATCGGATGCTTTTTTGTATAAATTCTGTTGGATCTCATCCATCAATGCCACAATCTTATCGACAACATCTTCGGTCTTTACAAAGTCTTTTTCCAATGTATCCCGTCTTGCGATTTCTACGGTACCTTTCTCTACATCTTTGGGACCTATAGCAATACGAACGGGCACTCCTTTTAATTCATATTCATTGAATTTCCATCCCGGCTTATGGGTGTCCCTGTTATCAAACTTCACACGTAAGCCCGAAGCTCTCAATTTTTTCATTATCGATTCTGCTACTTCACTTACCGCTTCAAATTGTTCGTCGTTACGATATATGGGCACGATTACCACCTGATCCGGTGCCAGATTTGGTGGCAGTACTAATCCGTTATCATCACTATGAGTCATCACCAGTGCCCCCATTAATCGCGTAGAAACGCCCCAGGAGGTAGCCCACACATAATCCATCTTACCTTTCTTATCGGTAAACTTTACGTCGAACGCTTTGGCGAAATTCTGACCTAAAAAATGCGATGTACCGGCTTGCAACGCCTTTCCATCCTGCATCAAGGCTTCAATACAATAGGTTTCCAGGGCGCCGGCAAATCGTTCACTTTCGGTTTTTAGTCCTTTTATTACAGGAATTGCCATATAATTTTCTACAAATTCGGCATACACTCTAAGCATTTGCTCAGCTTCAGCTATTGCTTCTTTTTCCGTAGCATGAGCTGTATGCCCTTCCTGCCAAAGAAATTCGGCGGTTCGTAAAAATAAACGAGTACGCATTTCCCATCTAACTACATTGGCCCATTGGTTCACCAGAATTGGCAGGTCGCGATAGGATTGTACCCATTTTCTATAAGTGTCCCAGATAATTGTTTCTGAAGTTGGTCTAACGATCAACTCCTCTTCCAATTTTGCATCAGGATCGACAATTATTCCCTTTCCACTCTCGTCAGTCTTTAAGCGATAATGCGTAACCACGGCACACTCCTTAGCAAAACCATCCACGTGGCTCGCCTCTTTACTGAAATATGACTTCGGAATGAATAGCGGAAAATAGGCGTTCTGGTGTCCTGTTTCCTTAAACATCCGGTCGAGTTCGGCCTGCATTTTTTCCCATATAGCGTAACCGTACGGCTTTATGACCATACATCCCCGAACCCCTGAATTTTCAGCTAGATCCGCCTTTACAACAAGCTCATTATACCATTTGGAGTAGTCCTCTTCACGAGTAGTCAAATTCTTAGCCATACCGCTTAGTTTGGCACAGATATTGTGCCTTAGTTAAATAAATAGTAGTTCTTCTAGTTCTCGGCAAAACTAACTATTTTTATAAAGTAGAACAATTAAATCCTGCAGTTATGCAAATCAAAATAAATGCTATGAAAAAAACATTACCCATACTGCTTACCGGTGTGATGGCTTTGTTGCTAACTTCCTGCGGAACCCATCAGAACGGTTATGATGATACGGATGGTATCTATAGTTCCGACACTTACACGACAGCCAGCACTGAGAACGAACAAATAACTGATAAATCCAATTACTACAAGCAATACTTTCAGTCTAAACAAAACGATTATGCAGACCTTCCGGAAGAAGATCTGATCTTCACTGATATTGAGTCTTACTCAAGCAGCGACACCCTGGACGAATATGGTAATATAGTTATACAGGAACCTGAATACGAAGGTGGATATGGCGGATGGGGCGATAACGCTACTGATATTACGGTAAACATCTATGGTAATGCCGGTTGGGGTGGCTACTGGGGTGGTTACTGGGGTTGGAATCACTGGTACAATCCGTGGTGGTATGGCGGATGGGGCTATAGCTATTGGTCTCCTTACTGGAGAGTCGGTTGGGGCTGGGGCCCTTACTGGAATGCAGGATGGTACGGAGCCTGGTATGGCGGCTGGTACGGTGGGTGGAATGGTTACCCAGGATATTACGGCTATAACAATATAGCTTACAATAGAGGCCGGCGAAATCTGGACTATAACCGTGGAAGATCTACCTATAACAGCAGACGATCTTATAATACAAACAGATCCAGTGTAAATTCAGGTAGAGGTAATTATTCACGCAGTGAATACAATCGAAGATCTACGGATTATAGAAGAAATAATGTCAACGCTACTAGACGTAGTAATAGTGTACAAACTCGTCCGAGTGTGAATACACGACGATCCAACAATACGCAATTGAATACACAAAGGCGAACCACTCGTCCCAGTGTAAATAATAACTCAACCAGAAGATCCAATAATTCCTTCCGAAGCTCTGGAAGTTCAAGATCCTCAGGCTCTTTACGAAGTTCAGGAAGCTCCAGATCCTCCTCAGGTTCAAGAGGTGGAGGTGGCAGCCGGAGAGGTGGACGCGGATAAAATTTATCAATCAATAAATTATCTTTTAGTATGAAAAGAAAGTTTTTCTTACTCATAGTAGGTTTTGTCGTGACCTTTTCTAGTGCTCAGAATATTACAGATGGCTTGCGCTATGGTGTGGATCGTACCACCGGTTCAGCTCGATATACAGCCATGAGTGGGGCATTCGGAGCCCTCGGTGGAGATCTGTCCGCCATTGGTATAAACCCCGCAAGCAGTGCGGTTTTTCTCACAAACGATATTTCCTTTTCACTAGGCGTTTTAGACCGCGAGAACAATGCAACTTATTTTAACAATGAAGCCAGAGGAATAGACACAGACGTGGCGATCAACCAGGCCGGTGGAGTTTTTGTTTATGAGAATATCAATGAGAGTTCCAATTGGAAAAAGTTTACCGTTGGTATTAATTACAACAATACTCAGAATCACGATGATGATGTTTTCATACAGGGGAATGGTAATAGGTCCATAGCTTCGTATTTCCTAACCCTTGCTCAGGGTATCCCTCTGGAACTATTACAGTTACAGAACGGAGAATCCATATCAAGCCTTTACACCTTTCTGGGTGAAACAGAAGGTACTGCAGCACAAAACGCTTTTCTTGGTTTTCAGGGTTACATAATCGATCCGGTTGATGCCGGAAATCCAAATAATACCCAGTATGTATCTAATATCGCACCGGGGCGGTTTAACCAGGAATATTATGCTGCATCTACGGGATTCAATGGAAAATACACTATAAACTTTGGAGCACAGTATACCGAACAGTTCTACTTCGGGCTAAACCTTAATTTTCACGCCATCGATTATGTAGAAAGTAATTTTCTATTTGAGTCGAACTCTAACCCCGGAAGTATCGTAAATCAGGTTGAATTCGAAAACAATTTATCTGTCCTTGGCGGTGGTTTCTCTGCACAATTAGGTGGAATTTTAAAGGTTTCAGACAAAGTAAGACTCGGCCTAACGTATGATACGCCTACCTGGTTCGAGATTTCGGAGGAAACTACTCAATATCTGCGTACACGCCGTACCGAAGACGGACAGAGTGTTACCGCTGTAGTGAACCCAAACGTTCTCAATGTCTTTGCAGACTACGAATTACGAACTCCGGGACGCTATGCGGCGAGTGCCGCTTATGTCTTTGGCAAACAAGGTCTTATTAGTTTAGATTATTCGTACAAAGACTATTCACAAACCAAGTTTTCGTCAGATTTTAGTGGAGAATTCAGTGCACTGAACAATGCTATAAGTAGTAATCTGCAAGGGTCGTCCAGTGTAAAATTAGGTGGCGAATATCGAATAAACGCCTTAAGTCTTCGAGCTGGGATGCAATACGAACAAAGCCCGTATAAAAATGATGTGATAGTTGGTGATCTAACAGGATTTTCCTTAGGATTAGGGTACGATTTCGGAGAGTATAATTTTGATATTGCTTACGCCAGAGCGCAGCAAGATAGTAGTAGGCAATTATATGATGTGGGACTTACCAGTACTTCAAACATAGAAACTACATTTAACAATATCGTTTTCACTTTAGGAATTAGTCTCTAAAAGTAAACACTAAAAAAAGCCACTCGATGAGTGGCTTTTTTATTTCTAGTAAGGATATAGAACTTATCGTTTTAGGGTAAAGTGTCCTTTAAACTCTTTTCGGGTTTCATCTTCGGTGTATTCCACCAAAAACCAGTAATCGCTCGAAGGCATCGGGTTCCCGTTATAGGTGCCGTCCCAGCCCTCTCCCA
>QQUG01000204.1 GCA_008501705.1 Flavobacterium sp. | reverse complement strand
AGGCTCATTCTTCAGGTCGATCTTTCCGTTTTCAACCTTTCTATACGGAGTTTCAATAAATCCTAAGTTGTTCACCTTCGCATATACTGAAAGTGAGGATATAAGTCCGATGTTCGGCCCTTCCGGAGTTTCGATCGGACAAAGCCTACCGTAGTGCGTATAATGCACATCCCGAACTTCGAACCCCGCTCTTTCACGAGAAAGACCTCCAGGCCCTAGTGCAGAAAGACGACGCTTATGCGTGATCTCCGCCAGCGGGTTGGTTTGGTCCATGAACTGAGAAAGCTGGTTGGTTCCGAAGAAAGAATTAATCACAGACGATAAAGTCTTGGCATTAATAAGATCGATCGGGGTAAATACTTCGTTATCACGAACGTTCATACGCTCACGAATGGTACGAGCCATACGTGCAAGTCCAACCCCAAATTGAGATGACAACTGCTCCCCTACCGTACGTACACGACGGTTACTAAGGTGATCAATATCATCGATCTCTGCTTTAGAGTTAATAAGTTCGATAAGGTATTTAACGATGGTGATGATATCCTCTTTGGTAAGCACTTGCTTTTCCATTTCGATATCAAGACCCAGTTTTTTATTCATTCTGTATCGACCAACCTCACCAAGATTATATCGCTGATCACTAAAGAAAAGCTTATTGATGATTCCACGAGCCGTTTCCTCATCGGGTGGTTCTGCATTACGCAGTTGTCGATAGATATGTTCCACCGCTTCTTTTTCGGAGTTTGTTGGATCCTTCTGAAGGGTGTTATGGATAATGGCATAGTCTGCCAATTGATTATCCTCTTTGTGAAGCAGTATGGTTTTCGAACCGGATTCCAGAATCTCTTCGATATGTTCTTTCTCAAGGACTGTATCACGATCCAGGATGATCTCATTACGTTCGATAGATACTACTTCTCCCGTATCTTCATCCACAAAGTCCTCGTGCCATGTCTTTAGAACACGAGCTGCCAGTTTACGGCCCATGTATTTCTTAAGGCCGGTCTTTGTAGCTTTTATCTCTTCCGCCAGGTCGAAGATCTCAAGGATATCCTTATCTCTTTCAAAACCGATAGCACGGAATAGTGTGGTTACGGGTAATTTTTTCTTTCGGTCGATATAAGCATACATTACGCTGTTTATATCGGTTGCGAATTCTATCCATGAACCTTTAAAAGGGATCACACGAGCCGAATAAAGTTTGGTCCCGTTAGCATGGAATGATTGTCCAAAGAATACACCAGGAGATCGGTGTAATTGCGATACAACAACACGTTCTGCTCCATTGATACAGAAGGTACCACTTGGCGTCATATAAGGAATGGTACCAAGGTATACATCCTGCACGATGGTTTCGAAGTCTTCGTGCTCTTCATCAGTACAGTATAATTTCAGGCGTGCCTTTAGCGGTACGCTGTAGGTCAACCCACGTTCGATACACTCTTGAATAGAATATCGCGGAGGATCCACGAAGTAGTCTAAAAATTCTAATACGAATTGATTTCGGGTATCAGTAATTGGGAAGTTTTCCATGAAAGTCTTGTAGAGACCTTCGTTACCTCTTTCTTCTGACTTGGTTTCCAGTTGGAAGAAATCCTGGAAGGATTTGATCTGGATGTCCAAAAAGTCGGGATAATCCGGCTTGTTCTGCACAGAGGAAAAATTCAATCTTTCAGTTTGCGTTGCTGACATCTATGGACGGAATTTTAATTAAAAAAACAGTGTGTGCGTATAATCGAAAACTGTCAACCTTTATATACGCAAAATGGTTTAGGCCCATCCCGCCAATGGGGAAGGCCTAAACCTTAAGGTTTGGAACTTGGAGAGCTTACTTAAGCTCAACCTCAGCTCCAGCTTCTTCTAACTGAGCTTTAAGTGCTTCAGCTTCGTCTTTAGCAACTCCTTCTTTAATTGGAGATGGAGCGTTATCAACTAATTCCTTAGCGTCTTTAAGACCTGCACCTGTAAGTTCTTTTACAAGTTTCACAACTGCAAGTTTAGAACCACCTGCAGCAGTAAGGATTACGTCGAATTCAGACTTTTCTTCAGCGGCGTCACCACCTGCAGCACCTCCACCAGCGGCAACAGCTACAGCTGCAGCAGCAGGCTCAATGCCATACTCATCTTTTAATATAGTAGCTAACTCATTAACTTCTTTTACAGTTAAGTTAACCAATTGTTCTGCGAAATCTTTTAAATCTGCCATTTTCTATCGTTTTAATAAATTTTTATATTATAGTTTAATTAGTGCTAATTTTTTAACCTTCTTTTTCTGAAAGGGTCTTAACAATTCCTGCGATTGTTCCACCGCTACTCTTAAGAGCAGAGATAACATTTTTGGCAGGAGATTGAAGTAAGCCGATAATATCTCCAATAACTTCTTCTTTGGATTTGATATTTACAAGGTTATCGAGTTGGTCGTCACCTACATAAACAGCCTCTTCAATGTATGCTCCTTTAAGTACAGGTTTTTCAGATTTTTTTCTGAATTCCTTAATTACTTTTGCAGGTGCATTACCTGTTTCAGAAAACATTAGAGATGTATTTCCTTTAAGTACTTCTGAAAGTTGTCCGAAGTCCTTATCACTGCTCTCCATTGCTTTAGAAAGCAAGGTGTTCTTAACTACACTCAATTTCACACCGGCTTTAAAACAAGCACGACGTAAATTTGAAGTTGAGCCTGCGTCCAAACCTGAAATATCTGCCAAATAAATGGTAGTGTTTTCAGCTAGCTGTGCAGTTAAATTTTCAATTACTTGCGATTTTTCTTCTCTTGTCATAATCTTCTATTTTACTGCTCACTAAAGCGTTTGGTATCAATCTCCACAGAAGGGCTCATCGTTGAGGACATGAAAATGCTCTTGATGTAAACACCTTTTGCAGACTGAGGCTTTAACTTTACAAGTGTGGTTATTAATTCTTTTGCGTTTCCGGCGATCTTCTCGGCATCGAAAGATGCTTTACCGATAGCGGCGTGAATAATCCCTGTCTTATCAACTTTAAAGTCGATCTTACCAGCTTTCACATCAGAAACAGCTTTAGCAACGTCCATTGTCACTGTACCGGTCTTTGGGTTAGGCATTAAACCACGTGGTCCAAGAACACGTCCTAAAGGCCCTAACTTACCCATTACACTCGGCATGGTAACAATAACGTCAACATCTGTCCAACCTCCTTTAATCTTATCGAGGTACTCGTCTAATCCAACATAATCTGCACCGGCTTCGGTAGCTTCCGCTTCCTTATCGGGAGTTACAAGCGCCAAAACCTTCACGTCTTTACCTGTACCGTGAGGTAAGGTAACCACGCCACGAACCATTTGGTTTGCTTTACGCGGGTCTACATTTAGACGAACCGCAAGGTCTACCGTTGCATCAAAATTTGCGTTGGAGATTTCTTTTATTAAAGCAGAGGCTTCAGATACGGTATAGGTTCTGTCCTCTACCTTACCTTTAGCTTCTTTTTGCTTTTTTGTTAATCTTGCCATTTTTATAGATTCTTTTTCGGTTTAAAAAGGTGCAGCACCTTTTACTTTAACTCCCATTGAACGGGCTGTACCGGCTACCATTTTCATGGCAGACTCAACAGTGAACGCGTTCAAGTCGGGCATTTTGTCTTCTGCAATAGCTCTTACCTGGTCCCAGGAAATAGTTGCTACTTTGTTAACGTGTGGTTCACCAGAGCCTTTTTTCACTTTGGCGGCCTCAAGGATCTGCACTGCAGCAGGAGGGGTTTTAATTACGAAGTCGAAAGACTTGTCTTTATAAACCGTGATCACAACTGGCAATATTTTACCTTGCTTATCCTGGGTTCTAGCATTGAATTGCTTACAGAACTCCATGATGTTAACACCGGCAGCACCTAAGGCTGGTCCAACTGGTGGAGACGGGTTAGCGGCTCCTCCACGAACTTGCAACTTAACTACTTTACCTACTTCTTTTGCCATTTTTTAAATTTTAAATCGGAATTTTTCATCGTGGAAGCTTCAGAAAAAAACCTATTATATAGCGTGTAACAATTAAACTTTCTCTACTTGCATATAGCTTAGTTCCAGTGGAGTTTTTCTACCAAAAATCTTCACCATAACTTCAAGCTTGCGTTTTTCTTCGTTGATCTTTTCAACGGTTCCGTTAAATCCATTAAACGGACCATCAATTACTTTAATGGTTTCACCAATTACATAAGGGATGTTTACATTGTCATCCTGAACTGTTAGTTCATCTACCTTACCTAACATCCTGTTCACTTCGGCCTGTCTCAACGGGACAGGATCTCCTCCTTTGGTTTCACCTAAAAATCCAATCACCCCGTTAATAGATTTGATTATATGAGGAATCTCTCCGGCTAAACTCGCCTGTATCATGATATATCCCGGAAAGTAAACGCGTTCTTTGTTTACTTTTTTTCCGTTTCTTATCTGAATCACCTTTTCGGTTGGTACTAAGACCTGCTCAATATAATCCTCAAGATTAAGTCGTTTTATCTCGGATTCGATATACGATTTTATCTTATTCTCCTGTCCGCTCACAGAACGAACCACATACCACTTCTTTGTACTTTTAGTTTCGGTCATTTTAAGACTTGATCCAGTTGAAATATAGCTCGATAATGTTACTGAAAACCTTGTCCACCCCAAATACGGCCAGCGCCAGTATTATTGAAAATACTGCCACAATAACTGTAAGTTTTTGGGCTTCGGCCCAGGTAGGCCAGCTAACATGGTTTCTCAGTTCGTTATAAGACTCTTTTATATAATCTACCATCGTATGGGTGTTATTACTTTCTTGCGCGGGTTGAGAGACTCCCCTCGACTCCGCTCGGGATAAACTTCTCGTCTCTCACGATCGTATCCCTTAGTTACTTTGCACGGGTTGAGAGACTCGAACTCCCGACACCTGGTTTTGGAGACCAGTGCTCTACCAACTGAGCTAAACCCGTTTTTAAAATTCGGGTCACCTACGTTTGCTCTTTGCTCAGCCCCGGCTGCCACCAGGCAGGTAAACCCATTTATAAAAGTCAAGGCGTCCCGCTTCTGCGGGACACCTTAAGACTTCCTATATAAACGTTATTAGTCTAAAATTTCAGTAACCTGTCCGGCTCCTACAGTTCTACCACCCTCACGGATCGCAAAACGAAGACCAACATTCATGGCGATTGGCTGGATAAGCTCTACTGTAATTGTAAGGTTGTCACCTGGCATAACCATTTCAACACCATCAGGAAGCATAATATTTCCTGTTACGTCAGTTGTACGAACGT
>QQUG01000119.1 GCA_008501705.1 Flavobacterium sp. | reverse complement strand
AAATGTTATATATACAGGGCAGGGGAAAGACCATCCTGGCTTGTACAGACGAGGGCTCTTTGTACGGGATGAGGAGATACACTGGGTTCGTGAAGACCTTGCATTAGAGGTAGATCAAACGCTCAATGTTATGGCCCGTATTCGTTACAGGCAACCGCTGCAAGCCGCAGTTCTGCACCGTACAGAATCCGGACTTTATATTATCTTTAACCAGCCACAATCGGCAATTAGTGAAGGGCAATTTGTAGCCTGGTACGATGGAGAAGAATTGCTTGGGAGTGGTGTAATATCTTAAATATTGAATATGAAAAAATTATTACTTGCCGGGCTTATTTTAGTGTGCCAGGGTATACTTGCACAATCACAGGAGGCCCTGGTGTTTTTTGCCGATAAAGAAAATGTAGCGGCCTCGATCGCTAATCCCATTAGTATCTTAACACAGGAGGCCATCGATAGAAAAACCATGCATAATGTAGCAATCGATGAGCGGGACGTACCTGTGAACGAAAGCTATATAAGTACCATAAAGAGTCAGCCCGGGATCACCGTGTACTCCAAAAGTAAATGGCTTAATGCGGTTTACGTGACTGGAACTCAGGCTGAAGTAGGAGACCTTCTCAATTTATCTTTTGTGACAGCAGTAGAATTCATGGACCCGGATTTAAACTTATTTCCGCTCCCATTTCCCACTCCCGATAAATTCGCGCTTGAGAACCAATCTTCCCGAATCGTTTATAATTACGGAGCTGCAGCCAATCAAATACAAATGCTGGCCGGGGATTTTCTTCATGAGCAGGATTTCACTGGAGATGGAATGATAATCGCGGTACTGGATAGCGGGTTCCCAAATGTAACCACCAATCCGGCTTTTGCTGAAATGATCTCTGAAAACAGGTTGTTAGGGACTTTCGATTTTGTACTGGACCAAATCTCGATCGGTGGGAGTAGCAACCATGGGGCCAAAGTACTTAGTGATATGGCCGGCTTTATAGACGGGCAGTTTGTGGGAACAGCCCCGGAAGCCTCCTATTATTTATTCAGGACTGAAGATGCCGCCTCCGAACGACCGGTAGAAGAAGCGTATTGGCTGGAAGCCCTGGAACGAGCCGATAGCCTTGGAGTTGATGTGGTGAATACCTCCCTGGGCTATCAGGATTTTGATAATCCCAATTACGACCATAGCTATTCCGATCTAGACGGAGAAACCACCCTGGGCGCCAGAGCAGGTAACCTGGCATTCGAAAAAGGAATGCTCCTGGTAACTTCTGCAGGTAATGACGGCGGCGGATTTACCTATGTTGCAACCCCGGCCGATGCCATGGGAATACTAACAATAGGCGCTGTGGATAGTAATGGTAATTATGCCTCTTTCAGTTCTATTGGCCCTACGGTAGATGGTAGAATAAAACCGGATGTAATGGCGCAAGGGGCCAGTTCTGCCGTAGTTAATGAAAATGGAATGATCACCACCAACAGTGGTACATCCTTTAGCTCGCCTATTATGGCAGGCGTGGTGGCTTGTCTGTGGCAGAGCAGACCAGATGCACGAAATTTTCAGGTTATGCAAATAGTGCGGGAATCCGCCCATCTATTCAATAATCCCACAGATGAAATGGGGTATGGAATTCCAAATTTTGAAGATGCCTATAACGCCCTGCAGTTGTTAGGAAATGATCAATTCTTATTGCAAACTAACTTTGCATTGTATCCTAACCCTGTAAATGAAATATTAAATATATCATTCCCCACATCGGAAGAGCGGGCTACCGTTTCGGTATATAATTTACTAGGTGAAAAAGTAATGGAGCAAGAAGTGACTGCAACAGACGGTGGGTTGGATTTCGCGCATCTGCGGGCAGGGATGTATATAGTTTCCATAAACGGGGAACTGCTTTCCAACTCCTTCAAAATTGTAAAGCGATAGTGCAAAACAGGATTACAGAATTATTCAATATAAAATACCCCATCATCCAGGCCGGAATGATCTGGAACAGTGGATGGCGATTAGCAAGCGCGGTTAGTAACGCTGGAGGGCTTGGCCTCCTGGGGGCGGGATCTATGTATCCGGAGGTGCTTCGGGAACATATACAGAAATGTAAAAAGGCAACCGATAAACCCTTTGGAGTAAATGTACCTATGCTGTACCCTAACCTCGAGGAGATCATAGAGATCATAATCGAAGAAGGAGTTTCAATTGTGTTTACCTCAGCGGGTAACCCGAAAACCTATACCGCCCGACTCAAAGAGACCGGGATCACCGTGGTTCATGTGGTAAGCAGCGTAAAATTCGCTTTGAAGGCCCAGGAAGCTGGGGTGGATGCGGTAGTAGCCGAAGGATTTGAAGCCGGAGGTCACAATGGTAGAGAAGAAACTACAACCTTCACACTTATCCCTATGGTAAAGGAACAGATTACTGTTCCACTTATCGCAGCCGGAGGGGTCGCCAATGGTAAGGGAATGCTTGCGGCAATGGTCTTGGGTGCCGATGGAGTGCAGGTAGGTAGTAGATTTGTTGCTTCCGAAGAATCTAGTTCTCATATCGCCTTTAAAAAGATGGTGGTCGCTGCCAAGGAGGGTGACACCTTGCTTACCTTGAAAGAGCTGGCCCCGGTGCGTATGCTGAAAAATAAATTCTTTGAGGATGTGATGAAATTATACAAATCCAATCCAACTCCTGAGCAGTTGAAAGATTTACTGGGCCGGGCGAGGGCGAAACGCGGGATGTTCGAAGGTGATCTTGAAGAAGGTGAACTGGAAATAGGACAGATCGCCGGTTTGATCCACAATATTAAACCTGCGGCGCAAATCGTCGAGGATATGATGACCGAATTCCAGGAAGCCCGTTCAAGAGTGAACGACCTTCTTTAATCCTGCTTTGTCCAACTGTAGGTTCTGTTTTCAACCCAGTTTCCCTCAGAATCCATTTTATAGGAAGTGGTGATCAGTTCGGATTTTTTTCGGACAGTGATATGCCGGTCCTTCCAGTTGCTACCGTTGGGTAGTGAAAAAGTCTGAACAGATTCTGTTGTATTTTCATTGACCGGATGCAAGGTTCCTACCCCGATCATTCCACCATTGCCAAATTGCTCCACAACCGCAACCTCGTTCACATTATCCCAGTATTGACGAAATTCCCAGAAATCGCCTTGTTCCTCTCCATCTATCAAGCCAAATAATCTTCCTTTCATTGTTGTTTTGCCCAGTCCCCAGGTCCATTTGATCCCGTAATGCGTGAAAGGTTCATTCTCCGAAACATAATTTTTATTATCGGCGATCCAGGTTCCTATACTTCCTTTGAGATCGTTAATGAACCACTCCGGAATTTGTTTCTCCTGAGCAGAAGATAAGGCTGTTATAAAAATGATAAGTACTATACTGAATTGCTTCATAGCGGTCGCTCTTATTTTAGCTCAAAACTTCCGGTTAATCCTTCAGCTGAACTGGTTCCTACCATCACATCGAAAGCTCCTTTTTCTACGACAAAATCTCCTCGTCCGTTGAAGAATCCAAGCTCCTTTTCGGTAAGGATAAATTCTACGGTCCGCGATTCGTTAGGATTCAAACCAAATTTTTCAAATCCTTTAAGTTCCTTAATGGGCCTTACTACACTTGCCACTCTGTCCCTTATATATAACTGACATACTTCTTCTCCGAACCGGTCTCCTGTATTTGTCACTGTCACCGATACCTTAATGGCCTTAGCATTGGATGCATCTATTTTTAGATCGGAATATCCAAAATCTGTATAGCTCAAGCCATATCCAAACGGATATTGCGGAGCATTTGTTTCGTCTATATAGTGCGACCAGAATACCAGATCGATAGGCCCTGGCCTACCTGTACTATATGGATTGTAGTAAATAGGAACCTGTCCTACACTTCTTGGAAAGGTCATGGGAAGTTTTCCACTCGGGTTGTATTCACCGAAGAGAACCTGAGCTACAGCGTGACCTGTCTGACTCCCCAAATGCCAGGCTTCAACTATAGCAGGTATGTTTTCGGCGGCCCAGGGAATGGTGAGCGGGCGTCCATTGTTGAGAACCAGGATGATATTTTGGTTTACACGGAAAACATCTTCGAGTAGTTCCTGCTGTAAACCGGGAAGATCCAGATTGGCACGGCTTCTGCCTTCACCGCTTTGAAATCCGTGTTCACCCAAAACCATGATCACCACTTCCGATTCTTTCGCAAGGGCAATGGCTTCATCCCAGCCATTTTTATTTGTCTCATTGATCTCAACTTCATTGATGAAAGTAAGCGGCCCGCTAGTGAGATCGGGACCTTTGGCATAGGTAATTTCCGAAGAAAATTCATTTAAACCCTCCAGTACAGATACAGCCGAGTTATCATCTGATGCGAGGCGCCAACTACCCAACGGGCTGTTCTTATCATTCGCCAATGCACCAATTACGGCTATCTTTTTCTGCTCTTTGGAAAGTGGAAGTAAGTTGCCCTGATTTTTTAACAGCACTATAGATTTTTTCGCCATATCCAGTACTCCGGCGTGATGATCTGGATGATTTATCAGCTCTTTTTCCCGCTCCGGGTCGCAATAGCGATAGGGATCGTCGAAAAGCCCTAACTCGTATTTGACTTTAAGAATTCGTCTTACTGCGTCATCGATCACGGACATCTTTACATCACCTTTTTCCACGGCTTCCTTCAGATGGGTTACATAGGCGTAGGATTCCATGTCCATGTCCGAACCCGCATTAGCAGAAAGTTTCGCCACGTCCATAAGGTCCTTCGCAAAACCATGGTCGATCATTTCCTTTCCCGAACCCCAGTCGGAAATAACAAAACCATCAAACCCCCATTTTTCTTTTAGAATATCCCTTTGAAGGAATGCATCGGCGGTGGCCGGTATCCCGTTCAAGGTATTGAATGAATTCATGACCGTCTTCACATCATTATCAACGGCAGCTTTAAAAGGCGGTAGGATCACGTTATACAAGGTAGTGGTTCCCACATCTGCCGTATTGTAATCTTTTCCTGCTTCAGCAAAACCATAACCGGCAAAATGCTTGGCACAAGCGGCCATAGTTCCCGGTGCGGACAGATCATCCCCCTGGAATCCTTTGATCCTGGCGACACCAATCTTTGTTCCTAAATAGGTGTCCTCACCTCCGCCTTCCATAACCCGGCCCCACCTTGCGTCTCTCGAAATATCGATCATAGGAGCAAAGGTCCAGTGAATACCTTCAGCCGTAGCCTCGATAGCGGCGATCCTGGCAGATTTCTCTATAGCATCAAGATCCCAGCTAGCCG
>QQUG01000100.1 GCA_008501705.1 Flavobacterium sp. | reverse complement strand
AGCGACAACAGCTTCTCCTACGAGTTTTGGAACATGGCTTTGGGAAATCGTAAATCCAGGTATCTGGATGAAATATCTCCATTAACCTACGCCAGGAATCTCGATAAACCGGTACTTATCTTTCACGGGCAATACGACAGGATCATACCTCTGGAACAGGCGGAAGTTATGTCTGAAGCCCTAAAGAAAAATGGTAAAAATGGAAAATTCGAGGTACTTCAGAAGGAAGGCCATTCGATTTCCGATAGTTATAGTATGAGTTATATTCTGGACGAATCTCACCAATTCTTTCAAGATCACGATGCCAAAGAATAGTTTTGGGTAGTATATGAATCCTGCTGAAGCGTATATTCTAAATGCAAAAGAACCCTACCGTTCTATGCTCCTTCATCTGCAAGTGGTTATAGAGTCTGTAATTCCCGATATCCAGTTACTTTATAAATACAAGATCCCGTTTTATTATCTCAATGGGAAACAGGCATTTCTCTATCTAAATCAGACTAAAAACTATGTAGACCTGGTATTTTGGCACGGTGCACACCTTACCCAACATCTGGATCAATTGGTGTCCGACAACAGAAAACACATGAAATCCCTACGTTATTTCAGCATGGAAGACATAAATGATGAAGTGTTGATCGAACTGCTGGAAGAAGCTTATTCGTATAGAGATCGAAAGTATTATAAATGATTAATGGTATTTCGAATCGCCACCAGGTCTGAAAGTAATTTCTCCAGTAGGCTAAGATCCAGCATATTGGCTCCATCACTCTTTGCCTTTGCCGGATCGAAATGTGTTTCGATAAAAAGTCCGTCCACCCCTGTAGCTATACCCGCGCGAGCAATAGTTGATATCATTTCGGGACGCCCGCCGGTTACCCCGGCCGACTGGTTAGGCTGTTGCAGGCTATGAGTTACGTCCAGTACGGTGGTGGCGAACGACTTCATCGTGGGTATTCCTCTAAAATCGACTACCATATCCTGATACCCGAACATGGTCCCACGATCTGTTACCATCACTTTTTCATTGCCGCTATCGGTAACTTTTTTTACAGCATGCTTCATGCTTTCCGGACTCATAAACTGACCTTTCTTCAGATTAACCACCTTCCCCGTATTTGCGGCCGCAACAACCAGGTCGGTTTGCCTAACAAGAAAGGCAGGAATTTGAAGAACATCCACATATTGAGCAGCGATGGCAGCATCACCACTTTCGTGTATATCTGTCACAGTTGGGATATCAAATTTCTCTGAAACCTTTTTTAGTATTTCAAGGGCTTTTTCGTCCCCGATACCGGTAAAACTGTCAATTCTACTCCGATTCGCTTTTTTGTAACTCCCTTTAAAGATGTAAGGAATATTTAGCCTATTTGTAATAGCAACTACCTTTTCGGCGATGAGGTAGGCCATTTCTTCACCCTCAATAGCACAGGGTCCGGCCATTAAAAAAAAGTTATTAGCTTCTGTATGTTTTATCTTCGGAATTGATTCCAGTTTCATTGAAAATTATTTTGAATTGCAAAGATAGTGAAAAGCAATTGTGAAGGTTTAATTTGCAACGGCGTAAAGAAAATTAAAATGACGGAATTTTATTTTTTTATGATCTTCTGAAGGTCGTACAAACCGTCTACTGTCTCAATTCGAATGAAATATATTCCCAGAGGGAGCATACTTATGTCCAATTTCGCGGAATTTTCAATCCGAAGGATACTTTTACCCACCGGGTCTACGATTTCCACCGACTTTATACCCGGATCTCCGAAGATTATTAATTGACCGGCCGTGGGATTAGGATATATAGTGAACAGCCCGTTAACCCGGTCTTCAACTCCAAAGACCCCAGAGTTTTTGTACCAGGCAATTTTATCGTCCGCTAAGGATGCCGAAACGATATCCAAATATCCATCAGCGTCAAGATCGGAGGCATGTGCAGAACCAGGAAATTCTGCTTCATTTGTTATTAAATGACCCGTAGAGAACGTTCCCTCTCCATCGAGGTTCTTTTTCCAAAAAATCTGATCTATAAATCGATTCCATAGCAGAATATCCAGACTACCATCATTATCCAGATCGTAAAAATTATACCCCCCATTCATATTAGGAATGAGTTGTAACGAACCAAAACTTCCCTGATCATCCAGATTTTCGATCCAATACACATAAGTACCGGTATCGTCATTGTGTGAAGTAATTACAATATCCTGTTGCCCGTCAGTATTAATATCGGCTGTTACCATATGATGGATACTTGTTAAATCCGACGAGAAAAATGGAAATTGATAAATCTCCTGCTCCGGCCCTAGGGTGGAATTGCCCAAATTCTTATACCATATTAATCTGGCCGGCCCGGTATTCTCATGGCTGGTCAATATGTCCGAAAGTCCATCATTGTCTATATCCATCACGACTATCGGTCCTACAAATGTCAAATCATTTATAAGGATGTTTTCACTTCCAAAGTGCCCCTGTCCATCAATGTGTTCAAACCAAACGATTCTATCTGTAAATGTATCAGTCATGTTTGCAATGATATCATCGTCACCGTCGTTGTCGAAATCTATAAGTACCATCCATATTATAAAGTCCGGCTGTGTAGGAATAATGGTTTGTTCTACACTAAAATTACCCGCGCCATCTGTGTTTTCCAACCAGGCAATTCGATTAGGATTATTAATAAGGAATAAGAGATCTTTATCAGTATCGGAATCTAGATCTATATGTTCGATCGCTAAGTAATGATTTGGAGTTTCATTGATGATAATTTGAGTGTCGAAGTTTCCATTTTGATCCAATTTTGGGTACCACCTCAATTTGCTGTCAATAGTCGATGCAGTTAAAATATCGGTTAACCCATCATTGTCAATGTCGAATAATAAGGCAAAATGTGGGCTTTCGGTACTGGTAGAAATAACCTGTTGCGGCCCAAATTGTGCGTCAACTTCAGCCGTAAAAAATATAATAGCCAGAATGGCCAAATAAATTCGCACTCTCCCCATGAACGTGACTTTACTTCATTAAAATTATACAAATTTTTTCTAAACAATATCTTTTAATTAAATCATTTTGTCTCTACTAGTAATAAATCCACTAATTAGCACTACTTTTGCGCGCTCGTAGGCGAGACGCCAACCTTGTATTAATTAAGTAGTTATGAAAATAAAGAATATTGCCATCATTGCACACGTAGACCACGGTAAAACTACCCTGGTGGATAAGATCATGCATCACTGTAGCCTGTTTCGTGAGAACGAAAATACAGGCGAACTTATCCTGGACAATAACGACCTGGAGCGTGAGCGCGGCATTACCATCACCTCCAAGAACGTGTCTGTGATCTATAAGGATACCAAGATAAATATTATCGATACTCCCGGTCACGCCGACTTCGGGGGAGAGGTAGAGCGCGTACTTAACATGGCCGATGGCGTATTATTGCTTGTTGATGCCTTTGAAGGGCCTATGCCGCAAACACGATTTGTACTTCAGAAAGCCATTAACCTGGGCCTCAAACCCTGTGTGGTTATCAATAAGGTGGATAAGGAGAATTGTACCCCCGAAGAAGTACATGAGGCAGTATTCGACCTGATGTTCGAACTGGGTGCCGAAGAATGGCAGCTGGATTTCCCAACTGTTTACGGTTCGGCAAAACACAACTGGATGAGCGACGACTGGCAAAAGCCAAGCGATTCTATAGAACCTTTATTGGAAATGGTACTTGAACATATTCCTTCTCCTAAAACAGAGGAAGGTTCGCCACAGATGCTTATCACTTCCTTGGATTATTCGTCCTTTACGGGCCGAATAGCAATAGGGCGCCTGCAACGCGGTGTACTAAAAGAAAATATGCCGGTGTCGCTGGTAAAAAGAGACGGAAGCATTTCGAAGACGAAGATCAAAGAACTTCACACCTTCGAAGGTTTGGGGCGTATAAAAGTGAGCGAAGTGCAGGCAGGAGATATTTGTGCCCTGGTAGGCCTTGAAGGTTTCGAAATAGGCGATACAGTAGCCGATGCAGAAACGCCGGAAGGCCTGGCTACAATTGCTATCGATGAGCCAACCATGAGCATGCTTTTCACAATTAACGATTCTCCCTTCTTTGGAAAAGACGGAAAATTTGTTACTTCAAGACATATTAAGGAGCGCCTGGAAAAAGAATTGGAAAAGAACCTGGCACTTCGCGTAGAAGCGACAGACAGTGCCGATAAATTTATGGTCTTCGGAAGAGGGGTATTGCACCTTTCTGTATTGATCGAAACTATGAGGCGCGAAGGATACGAATTGCAGATCGGGCAACCGCAGGTGATCATCAAAGAAATTGATGGTGTTAAATGTGAGCCCGTAGAGCAATTAACCATCGACTTACCAGAAGAGGTTAGCGGCCGTGCAATCGATATGGTAACGCTTCGAAAAGGTGAGATGCAAAGTATGGAAGCTAAAGGAGAACGAATGATCTGTACCTTTGTAATTCCTTCTCGTGGGATCATTGGTTTACGTAATCAATTACTTACAGCTACGGCCGGTGAAGCGATCATGACGCATCGTTTTCTTGAATATCAACCGCTTAAAGGCGGCATCCCCGAACGACAGAACGGGAGTTTGGTTTCCATGGAGAATGGAACAGCTATCCCGTATTCTATCGACAAGCTTCAGGAGCGTGGACGATTCTTTATCGATCCGGGCGAAGATATCTATGAAGGGCAGGTGATAGGTGAGAATTCGCGTCAGGATGATATGACGGTAAACGTCACCAAAACAAAAAAACTTAGCAACGTACGTTCGGCGGGTGCAGACGATAAGGCCAAAATAGTGCCGGCCATCAAGTTCTCTTTGGAAGAAGCCCTGGAGTATATACAGAAGGATGAATATGTTGAGGTTACTCCCAGTCATATCCGCCTTAGAAAGATCTACCTCAAAGAGGTGGATAGAAAGCGAAATAAGCTATAATTAGGGATAAACCTTCAAGGTTACGACCGAATTTTGCATATTTTGTTATCAAATTGTACTGAATTGGTTAATTTTGCGCAAACAACTGTTATGAATTTTCTTTATTTCGATCCGGGATTAGGCGCCATGATAGCGCAGGCGGTTATAGCTGCTGCTGCAGGAGTACTTCTATTCTCAAAAAATGTGATGTATAAGGTGAAGGCGTTCTTCGGTCTTTTAAAAGATGAAGGCGATTCTTTCGATTCAATTGATATTGATGAACAAGACACCGAAAAGGATGACAAAGAATAAGCATCACGAGGCTTCGTTTAGGGATCCGTCCGGATACATGTTCCACGATGAGGGGGTGTTGCGAAGAGCGATCAACCCTATTTATTTTCAGCAGTACAATTCACTAAAAGACTCGGGTTTTTTCGATAATCTCATTCAGAAAAAACTATTGATCAAGCACGAAGAGACAACGGTTTCCGAAGAAAAGATCATTATTACCCCGGAGCCCATTCCCTTTATTACCAATCCGTATGAATGGAGTTTCGAACAATACAAGCACGCTGCATTGCTTACCTTGCAGATTCAGAAATATGCGCTGTCTAAAGGTTTTATCCTTAAAGATGCATCGGCCTACAATGTGACCTTTCACAAAGGAAAACCTATTTTTATAGACACCTTATCCTTCGATTTTTACGAGGAGGGAACACCCTGGCGTGCCTTCAAACAATTCATCATGCATTTCTTTGGACCGCTGGTACTGGCTCATTATCACGGAGCGGAGATACTTAAAATGATGCAGACCCATATAGACGGGATCCCCTTAAAACTGATCGCTTCTTTACTTCCTAAAAAATCTAAGTTCAGTTCTACCCTCTATACCAATATTCACCTGCTAGCCAAGCTTGAAAGCAAGCACAGTGATGATTATAAGGCCGAAACGAAGATCGCTAAGCTATCGCGTAAGGCACAGAACAACATGCTGGAGAACCTTTTCAATTATATCAGGAAAATGGAACTGAAGGAAGCCAGCGAATGGGGCGACTATTACGATAAGACCAATTACAATACAGATTCGTTTAAGGCAAAGAAAGAACTTATTAAGGCCTGGGTAGAACCATTAGCTCCTCAAAAGTTGATAGATGTTGGGGGTAACGACGGTACTTTTGCCAGAACCGTGCTCAATGCGGTTCCCCATGTAATTGTTACCGATATAGATAGCAACGCAGTGGCCCATAACTACAAACAAGCGAGGGAAAATAAGGAGGAGAACATGCTGGCATTTGTATGCGATGTGCTACAACCTGCACCGGGAATTGGTTTTAATAACACCGAAAGAGAATCGCTCATTGAACGATTACAAAATTACGCTCCGGATGTGACCATGGCGCTGGCATTAATACACCATATCACCCTGTCCGGGAATGTACCCTTTGAGAAATCGGCCGAATTCTTCGCTAAATTTTCGGAACAACTGATCATCGAATTCCCGAAACGTGAAGATTCATGGGTGGAATCGCTGCTGGTTAGAAAGCGGGAATTTATCAATCACTTCGATTTTTATAACGAAGCAGAGTTTGAGAAGGGATACACTAAGTATTACAGCCTGGAGAAAAAGGAGCAGATCAAAGGGACACAGCGGCTTTTATATTTACTGAAGCGACGCTAACTACAGAAAATCATGCCTTTTGTCCCCGGAGATCGTTAGGCCGGGCAATTGCGTGTAAGAATACTAGTTTTACGATATCGTAAATGGAGAATAAACGTTCAAGAAAAACAAAAGGAAAGAAAGAATCCGGTGCTTTGAGTCGGTTTCTAAGATCGAATAAGGAAATGCCCTTATTGGCAGCCGTTGGTGCAGGATTGTACCCCATATTCTTCTACTTTACCAACAACTACACGCTTATAAATACCTCCAGACATTTGGCATACTTTGCTCTGATGTTCTTATTGGTTCCTATGGTGATCTTTTTTATAGCACACAGGATCTCCAAACTGGATGTCTTTGGGAAGATCAGGAAATACGTGCTTCCTTTCCTCAATATCTTTACTTTTTTATTCCTTCTGAAGGTGTGTCTGTATGCCGGGCTGCAGAAGAAACTCATTGTTCTCATCTTCGTTGCATCCTTTATTTTTGCCTTCCTGCTTTACAAACACCTTAAAAAGATAATTGTTGTGCAATTCATCCTGGCATTAATTGGCCTGATATCACTAGTTCCTACGGTGATCACACAGATAAATTATACGGATGAATGGATGAATCAACCGGATGATATTGAGAACGCAACCTTCACAAAAAAACCCAATGTGTACCTGATCCAGCCCGATGGTTACGTAAATTTTTCGGAATTGGATAAGGGGTACTATAAATATGATAACTCCAAGTTCGAATCCTTTCTTTTAGAAAATAACTTTACCAACTACCCGAATTTTCGCAGTAATTACGCTTCAACCCTGGCATCCAATAGCGCCACCTTTGCGATGAAGCACCATTATTATAATAGGGGTACCAGCTTTAGTGAAGCTATCAATGCAAGGAATGTACTAATTAGCAGCAATCCCGTTTTAGACTTGTTCAAAAAGAATGGGTATATCACGCATTTTCTGGCGCAAAAACCCTATCTGCTCCTTAACAAACCCGAAATAGGTTATCACAAAAGTAATTTCACATTAGATGATGTGGCTTATATTGGTACAGGTCTGGGAGATCCGCAGGACATAATAACCCCCCTGAAGCAATTCATGGAAGAAGACCCGGGCCAGCCTAAGTTTTATTTTATGGAGATTTTCAATCCCGGGCATATTCACAACCGAAGCACAGACTCGAGAGGAGTGGAAGGGGAGCGCGAATTGTGGCTGGAAGGACTGGAAACGGCAAATAACATTCTCCGGGAAGCCGTAAACCACATTAAGGAGAACGACCCTAATGCGCTTATTATAATTATGGCAGATCACGGTGGTTTTGTTGGGTTGGAATATACTAAACAGATCTACTATAAGACCGAAGACAGGGATATTATCTATTCCATTTTCAGTAGTCAGCTATCTATACATTGGCCGGAAGATGAAGTCCCGGAAGCCGGTAGGTCCATTAAGACTGCGGTTAATGTGTTCAGGCCGGTGATCTCTTATTTAACAGACAATACTTCCTATCTGGAGCATTTGCAGGATGATGGCAGTTATGTTATTTTGAACAAGGATGCACCACAGGGAATCTATCAGTACATAGATGATAATGGTAATATCGTGATAAAGAAACGATAGAGAGCCAGGCACCTAAACCTAGAAGTACACTAAATGAATACACTTGCTAAATTCTTCAAGAATAGAAAACTGTTCCCGGTATTTGTTGGCTTTGCAAGTGGGATCTACCCGATAATCTTTTACTATTCCAACAATTACTCACTCATCAATTCGTGGAAACACCTCGGGTTCTTTATATGCTTATTCCTCTTTGTCCCCATGGCAACCTGCTATGTAGGGTACCGAATATTTTCGAAAGAATCTTTAAAGGATTATAAGAAATTCCTGCTACCGTTTCTAAGCATACTGTTCTTCTTCTTATATCTCGAGATATCGGTTTTCGCATCTGTAAAATTATGGCTAACCCTGGGCATAGTTTTTATTGCTGTGCTTGCCGCGAAGTTTCTACATCACCACATGAAAAAGATAATGACGATCCAATTCATCCTGGCGTTCCTGGGGCTATTCACATTGGTTCCTGTTCTGGCAAAACAAATTAACTATACAGACGAATGGATGCTGTTGCCGGATAAGATCGATGAAGCTGTATTTAAAAAGAAGCCTAATGTCTATTTTATTCAGCCGGATGGTTATGTAAATTTTTCTGAAATTGATAAAGGTTTCTACAAGATTGATAATGGAGAATTTAAGACCTTTCTTGTAGAATCGGGCTTTTCACTCTACGATAACTTCCGAAGCAATTACGCCTCAACGCTTTCTTCCAATATGGCAACCTTTGCCATGAAGCATCATCACTACAATACCGGATTTAATTTTACCGAAGTGATAAACGCCAGGGAGGTGATCATGGATGCTAACCCTGTTTTAAACGTGTTCAAAAAAAATGGGTATAAAACACATTTTATTGCCGAATGGCCGTATTTAATAGCCAATAAACCAAAGATTGGATACGATTACAGTAATTTTACGAATAAGGATGTCTCGTTGATAGGAACCGGATTCTCTACTGGAAAAGAGATTTTCGAACCTCTGGAGCGTTCTATCGCAGAGGAAAGTACGCAGCCAAAGTTCTACTTTATCGAGATCTTTAAACCCGGTCATGTACCGGCAATGAAAGAAAAAACCAAGGGTAAAGAAATTGAAAAAGGCCTTTGGGAAAAACGTCTGGATACCGCAAATATCAAGCTAGAACGCACTATTAATATTATAAAGGAAAGAGATCCTAATTCGCTTATCATGATCATGGCAGACCATGGCGGATTTATAGGAATGGATCATACCTTGCAAATGCGTATCAAGTCTGAAGACAGAGACTGGATTTACACAATTTTTAGCTCCCAACTAGCCATTCACTGGCCGGATGGAGAAGCACCCGAATTCGACACAAAATTTAAGACACCGATTAATGTTTTTCGGATTCTATTTGCATACTTGTCCGAAAATGAGTCATATTTGAATTATCTTGAGGATGACGCAAGTTTTATGAAGATTGAAAAAGGTGCTCCCAAAGGGGTCTACAAATATATCGACGCCGATGGGAATGTAACATTTAAAAGGGTTTAGCTTATTTATACGGTAGTTAAATATACGTTGGATCACAAAGCAGAGTGGGACCGTTTTTGCCAGGCTGCCAAGAATGCTACATTTTTATTTCAAAGGGATTTCATGGACTACCACAGTGATCGATTTACCGATCATTCCCTGATGATGTACAAGGAGGATGAGCTCATCGCGTTACTGCCTGCGAATATTAAAGATAAAACGGTTTATTCCCACCAGGGACTTACCTACGGCAGTTTTGTGTTGCACGAGAAATGCAAGTTATTTGATGCGTTCGAAGCCTACAAGGCGATGTTACAATTTTTATTTTCTGAAGGGATTAGATCTTTATATTTTAGGGTGATCCCAACCTTCTATAATCTCCTTCCTTCCGATGAACTCGAGTATTTTTTATTTAGATCGGGAGCGATTCTGGAAAAACGGGATGTACTAATGGTGATCGATTACGCTTATAAGCTTCGCTTTCAGAAGAACAGAAGAGAAGGGATAAACAAGGCCATCAGAAACGGGCTCACCGTAACTATAGACGATAACTACGATACCTTCTGGAATGAGATCCTTATTCCCAACCTAAAACGGAAACACGGTATCGCACCTGTACATTCACTTGATGAAATAAAGCTTCTGGCCTCGAGATTTCCAGATAATATAAAACAGGTAAGCGTGTATAAGGATGATAAAATGGTGGCCGGAACCACTGTTTTTTTAACTAAAACCACGGTTCATCCTCAATATGTTTCGGGAAATCCGGATAAGAATTTCTATGGAAGCCTGGACCTGGCGTATAATTTCATTATAAACGAATGCTGGCAGGACAAACGTTATTTCGATTTCAACATATCCAGCGAAGAGAATGGAAAGGTTTTAAACAGCGGACTCATATTCTGGAAGGAAACCTGTGGTGCCCGAACATGGAAGGCAGACAACTATTTGGTGGATACCGCATCTTATAAACAACTAAATCTCAATACAAAGTGATCCCATTCCTAGACTTACACCAGGTTAACCTCCGCTTCGAAGCCGAATTCAAAGCCAAGTACGAAGATTTCCTTAATTCGGGGAGGTATATTTTGGGAGAACAACTTGAGTTGTTCGAAAAAGAATTCGCGGATTACTGCGGAACGCTGGAATGCATTGGAGTTGGAAACGGTTTAGAAGCCTTACGATTAATACTGGAAGCTTATAAGGAAATGGGAAAATTAGAAGCAGAGGATGAGGTCCTGGTGTCTTCCAATACCTACATAGCCACCATCCTGGCAATTAAACAGGCGGGGTTGAAACCGCTGCTTGTAGAAACCGACCCCAGCACTTATAATTTTAAAATTGAGGATCTGTCTAAAGTTGCAACTCCCACTACTAAAGCCATTATGCCGGTGCATTTATACGGACAACTTTCACCCATGGAGGAAATAAATAGGTTCGCAGACAAAAATGGCCTGCTGGTAATTGAGGATGCGGCCCAGGCCCATGGCGCCAGGGATGCTCATGGTAGATTTGCCGGAAACCTGGGTGATGCCGCCGGGTTTAGTTTCTATCCGTCTAAAAACCTGGGTGCACTGGGAGACGGAGGAGCCGTTACCACCAACGATACAAAATTGGCTGAGATCATTAGGAAACTTCGCAACTACGGAGCCTCATCAAAATACATCAACCAATTGCCAGGTTTTAATTCGAGACTTGATGAGTTACAGGCGGTTTTTCTAAGGACGAAGTTACCCTATCTCGATGCCGACAATAAAAGAAGAATGCAGATAGCCGTTCGATATCTTTCAGAAATAAATAATGATAAAATTAGTCTGCCGGTGTATTCAGGAACCACCGAACATGTGTTTCATCTTTTTGTAATTCGAGTTAAAGACCGGCTGGAATTTATGGAATATCTGAAGGACCACGGTGTTGGCAGTCTTATACATTACCCAATCCCACCACATAAACAGGCTGCCTTGAAGGAATTGAATCACTTAAGCTTTCCGCTCTGTGAGCAAATTCACGAGGAAGTAGTGAGCATCCCTATGAGCCCGGTAATGATGGACAATGAGGTTAGCCAGGTAATCTCAATTCTAAACGACTATTAATTGAAGATCCCTCAATTTATACGGGCTAATTTACTACTCAAGATGACCTCCTTGAATGCGGTGGTTATTGCCATCAGGTTGATCGTGTCTTTGTTTATTCAAAGATTATTGGCCGAAATAGTTGGGGAGGCGGGAATATCGAAGATAGGGCAGCTGAGAAACCTCTCTCAAATGCTTACCTCCATAAGTTCGGTGGGAATATTTAACGGGGTGGTGAAATATGTGGCCGAACACAAGGAAAACAAAGAACAACTTGCAAAACTGTTTTCCTCCGCTTTCTTTTTTACGGTAATAGGAGTTGTTAGTTGTAGCCTCGTATTATATTTCGGTGCAGATCAAATTAGCAATTACCTTTTTGGATCTTCGGACTTCAGTTACCTTATCAAATTAATTTCGGTTACCGTCCCTTTTATCGCCATGCAGCGGGTATTCAATGGCGTGGTGAACGGTCTTTCCATGTACAAGCAATTTGCTAAGATCGACCTCTTTGCATATCTCATTAGCGCAGTACTAACAGTAACCTTACTGCTCAATTACAATATCGATGGTGCCTTGATCGCAATTGCCCTGGCACCGGTTATTCAATTAGTTGTTCTGCTGTTCATCTTCTTTAAGGTATTGAAGGATTATGTGCAGTTTAAGAAGATCTCCTTCAAAGCACCCATGG
Organism: Flavobacterium sp.; assembly: GCA_008501705.1. Lineage (GTDB taxonomy): Bacteria > Bacteroidota > Bacteroidia > Flavobacteriales > Flavobacteriaceae > Pukyongia. Next base: position 9,243 of record QQUG01000100.1, on the reverse strand, counting down.
GTAAAAGTCTGCTGGCATTTACTACCATGTCTCTCGTGTCTACCGTTTTGCTAAATTATGTCGAGATCGATATCCGTACGATGATCGTTAACCGAATTACAGAAGAGGATGCAGGGATCTGGACGGCCATGACCTTTATATCAAAAAATTATATGGTGTTTTCGGGAGCGATTTTCACTTTATATGTACTTCCTAAATTTTCAAGCATTCATACACGTTCCGGATTTACAACTGAATTGCTTAACATCTATAAGACCTTACTTCCCATTTTTGGAGTAGGAATGATATTGGTCTATGTGTTCAGGGATCTGGTTATACAGATAATCTACCCCGATTTTACCGGGATGGAACCCCTTTTCAAGTGGCAACTCATGGGAGACTTCATTCGCCTGGCCTCCCTGGTGCTGGCACATCAGTTTCTCGCAAAGAAGTTGGTGAGGAATTTTATTTTCACCGAGATCCTATCCCTGGCCTTGTTCTATGGCCTGGCACGATATTTTACGGCTGCACATGGAGTAGAGGGAGTGGTAATCGCACATTTCGTGCGGTACGTGATCTATTTTATAGTCGTATTCTTTTTGGTGTACCGTTATTTCAGAAAGCAGGCTTCTAAAGATTAATTCTCATTCCAGGTTGAGATATATTTCCGGGCAATTTCGATGTGGTTGTGCTCACGTTTCACAAATTCTCTTGCATTGCCTGAGATTTCCTGTATCAATTGAGGATTTAAGATCAGTTCTTCGAGTTTCTCGGCTATCTTTTGAGCGTCGGGAAGCGCATTTATGGCCACTACCTTTTTTAGTTGGTAGAATTCTTCAAAATTCTTGTCGGCACCGGTAAATACTACCTTGCCTTTAGCCATAGCCTCCAGGGCGTTATATCCCTGATCGAATCCTAAAACCTGATCCAGGAGAATGTGTGCTTTATTAAATTTTTCTATATAAGCTGCATACGGCAGGTTTTCGGCAATTTCGATCTCAATTTTATCCGTGTATTTTTCAGAAATAATCTTCAGAGCCTCTTCAAAATATCTTATACCCTTGGAGTGATAATTAGCCCGGTTTATTCCCAGAAAGATCCTTATTCGGCCCGAAGTCTCCAGTGGTATTACCTTGAGTTTATCTGTATTTACCGGGTTTGGGATAAGGCCTAAGTACTTAGGATGTCCCTTTAAAGGTAAGTGGTAATCTATATCGGAAGCAATTACACCATGTATTAGATCGAATACATGATGGTGGAGTTTTTTAAATTCCGGCCTGGTGTATTTTAAAATGTATTGAAATTTTTCTTCAGCTATGTTCCCCGATTTATATTCGGAAAGAATGCTGTAAGGGAGAGCATCACCCAATGCATATTGAACACTCAGGTAGTCCGTTCCGCAGGAAAGCAAAAATAATTTGTCGTTGTTTTTTTTCAGAAATGAGATCAGTTCCATTTCAATTTTTGGCTGAATAGCGAAAGGACTTTCGTTTATAAGTTGTACAACATCATACTCGATCAGTCGATCTTGTTGCTTGAAGAACTGCGACCTGATGGAATTTGAAGTAATATCGATCCCACTCAATTTGAAGATCCCAATTTTCAGTTTCACTGCTAATCCCTGGTCGTATTTTCGATCCAGTAAAATATCTGATGGATATTTCTTGAAGAAATCACCCATAGAGATGAGCGTAACACTGTGGCCTAATGCCAACAAACCCTCTTTTAAAGAATTGTGTAGTCTGCTGTACTCGCCCACTAATAGTATCTTCATATCTTTGTTGAATTCAGAAAATAAAAGTCGCTTGAGCGAAGGTACGCATATTAAAATTTGTATAGTAACAATTTCATTGGCTGGCGGTGGAGCAGAACGCTCCTGTGCCATGCTTTCTCAAATGTTAGCTGCCCAGGGACATGAGGTACATATTGCAACGCTAAATGATGCCGTAGATTATCCGTATGCGGGTACTTTATTCAATATGGGTGAGTTTAAACAGGGCAAGGATCATTTGGGAAAGCGGTATAAACGCTTTAAACATTTCAGAAATTATTTAATGGCGAATAGCATCGATATGATCATCGATCACAGGCCTAAGAACCAATATTATCGCGAACTTTTCTATCACCATTATGTATACAAAGACTTAAAACGTATTTATGTGACCCATAGTTCTAATCCGGCTCTATACCTTACTCAGCTTCAGAAAAAATTTGTGAAATTACTCAACAGGAATGCGGCTAACGTTGCTGTGTCGGCCTATATAGAAAATGAGGTCCTAAAACCACTTGGTGTGAGGTCCACCTTTACTATTCACAATGCGTTCGATCCTCGCTGGAAGGAAACTAATAACACCTTACCGGCGGCATTGGCCAACAGCACTTATATTTTGTCTTATGGCCGTATCGATGAGGCAGTAAAGGATTATAGTTTTTTAATCAGGGCTTTCGATCATTCCGAACTTTGGCGGGAAAATATAAATTTGGTTATTATGGGGGATGGCCCCGATAAAGACCAATTACAAAAACTGGCAACAAACACTGCTGCCGCGAATCACATTCTTTTTCTGCCGCATGACAGTGCGCCTTTCGAGATCATCCAAAAAGCCAGGTTTGTCACATTAACCAGCCATTTTGAAGGCTTCCCGATGGTGCTTGTGGAGAGTTTAAGCATGGGCACCCCTGTGGTGTCACTGGATATAGTGTCGGGCCCTTCAGAGATCGTTCAGCACGAAAAAAATGGCTTGCTGGTACCAAAAAGAAAAGTATCTTTATTTGCCGAAGCCATGCGCAACATGGTAGACAACGAGACGTTATATGAGAACTGCCGTACCAACGCGCGGGAGTCGGTAGTTCCGTTCTCATTTAGTAAAATCTCCGAAAAGTGGAACAAATTAATAGCAGATGTCACAGGTTGATCTAGAATCTATATCCTTACTTGAAATTCCTAAAATTAGCGATCCCGATGGCCGTGGTAACCTTTCGGTGATCGAAAAGGATGTTCTGCCTTTTACCATAAAACGCGTGTATTACCTCTACGATGTGCCCAGTGATTCCAGCAGGGGCGGGCATGCACACAAAGAACTGAAACAGTTTGTAATTGCCTTAAGTGGTAGCTTCGATGTGGTATTGGATAATGGTAGCACGCGACGCAGTTTTACACTCAACAGGCCTAATAAAGGCTTGCTTATTCCCAGTGGGGTTTGGCGAGAATTAGAGAATTTCTCTGCCGGTGCGGTGTGCTTATCTCTGGTTAGCGACTACTACGACGAGGATGACTATATTAGGGACTATAATGAGTTCCGCTCAACGAAATGATGTGATCCTCACCCCTCTCTTATTGAATAGATCCTGAATACGAAACAACAACTTCAGCAATGATTTAGGTAGTTTTAGCAGTGCTCTTTGCTTGGCTGTAATATTTGCCGGATCCATCTGCTTTGTTAATCGATTAAAACTATCCTGGTCTCCTGCAATCTTATGTCTTATGGCATAAGCGTACCTGTTGCGGTCCAAATATTTTTTTAGATCGGGATCTGTTTTTGCAGCTTCTTCATAATTATCGGGATTCATAAAAACCCGCTGCCTGGTGGGTGTCAATGATATTCGGTTACTGCCTTCCAGGTTATAAATTGCCGAAATATTTGTGCAAAATGCCAGTGGAGCTACCAAGGCGGCGCGTATCCATAGGTCGGTGTCTTCGCCGGCTCCATTTGTGATCCTGTGATCGAAGCCTTTTAGCTGTACAAAGAATTCTTTCTGAAAACAGATGGCCGAAGTCCAGGCAATGCTTTCCACCAGGCAATTTCCGAAGTAATTCTCCACAAGGCCAAACCAGTTGGTCTTGTTCATTACCGGAGCTTCCAACGGAACCGTTAGCTTATCGTTAAACCGCTTCTCGTATGCCGTTCCATACCATTTGGCGTCGGGAAATTTATTGATGAGTTTATCCAGGTCGCTGAGGTGTTCCGGCAACCATCGGTCGTCCGCATCCAGGAAAACCACATGAGCGGCTTCGGCTTTCTCCACCCCGAAATTTCGGGTGAGAGCCACGCCTTCGTTTTGCTTAGCGAAGAGTTTTATCCTATCGTCCCTAACAGACTGGACCACTGCCGCACTTCCATCGGTAGAACCGTCATCAACTACAATGACCTCGAAATTTGAGTAGCGTTGGTTGCAAACGCTGTCTAATGTGGACCGAATGTCTTTCTCTTTGTTGTAGAGTGGTATGATAACAGAAAATCCAGGCATCAGCTGTCCGTTTTTTGGAGATAGTATCCCAGGCGATAAAGATCGAATATTTTTAAGGAAGGATTACCCGATAATAAATTATGTTCCATCGTCTTTTTAAACATACCATAAAGTAATTTTACCACCCCTGCTCTAAAACCTCCTTTTAACTCTTCTCCCTTGCGTGAAAGGCTTGTTTCATCAGCCCTGATCAAACCCTTATCCACCAGGTTTTTCAGTGCGTCGACAGCTTCCAGGGATTTCTTAAGGAAAACCTCACTGGACTCCAGGCCTAAATGCATCACAGGGTTGTCTATATGTTTAACCAAAATATTCTTTCTCTTAGAATCTAATGCAAACAGGGTATCTTCATGCCGCAGATTAGGTATTTCTTCATTGAATTTTAATACCGAAAAAACCGATTTCCGTATTAAGAAGTTAAGTGTTAAGAATCGAAGATGGGGCTGCTCATTGCGTTCAGAAACTCCTAAAGCCTCACGTTTGTTTCCATACACCCAGCGTAATTTTTCGGAGTTGGCAGGTGGTTTTTCCTGGTATACGATTCCGCCATAGATAATTTGCCAATCCGTCTCAAGTGCATCCAGATAAGTAGAAATAAAATCCTCGCGTATCACCATGGTATCGGCATCCAGGAACAACAAGAAATCGTAAGATGCTTGCTCGGCTAGAAGGTTTCTAATCGCACTTCGGCCTATGTTCTTAGGAAGTTTCACATAATTACCATGGGCTAATTCGTTAATACGTTCGTTTTCCACCGTGGGATTTGGGGAGCAATCATCGTACACATTAATTTCGAAATCCAGGTTTGCTGCCGAAGCCTGGTCGTGTAATTTTTCTACCAGGGGATAGACATTGTATTGATAGGTTGGAATTAAAATGGAAAGGGACTTCCTCATAAGGACAAAAATAGAAAAAGTAGCCTTGGCAAACCGATTGGGCCGTGAATTTATAATGTGGATGCGTAAAATTTAAATCGGTTGTCTGTAATTGCTCTTTAAATTGAATGTTTGTAGATTGCCAACTTAAATTGAACCGGCCACCGTTATATGCTCTTCAATACCATCGATTTTGCCATATTTCTGCCTATTGTCCTGGCTTTGTACTGGATGATCTCCGGCCGTTCGGTACGGTTGCGAAATATTTACCTGGTTCTTGTTAGCTATATTTTTTATTCATTCTGGGACTGGCGTTTTCTTTCCCTAATTTTTGCCAGTTCCCTGGTAGATTATTTTGTGGGTAAAAAACTGACGGGATCAACTTCTCGCCTTGGGCGGCGCACCCTGTTGGGGATCAGCCTGGTGTTCAACCTCGGGATGTTGTTTACCTTCAAGTACTTCAATTTCTTCGTAGAAACCTTCGTGGATACTTTTGCGCTCTTCGGAACCGAATTTAGCTATACCAGCTGGCAGATCCTGTTACCGGTAGGGATTAGTTTCTATACCTTCCAAACCTTAAGCTATACCATCGATATATACCGAAAGCGAATTACCCCCACCAATGATATTGTCGCTTTCTTTGCTTTTGTATCTTTCTTTCCACAGCTGGTAGCCGGGCCCATAGAACGGGCTTCCAACCTCTTAACCCAATTTGAAACCCGCCGGGCGTTCAATTATCATAAAAGTGTCTCCGGCCTCCGACTCATACTTGGCGGTTTGTTTAAAAAAATGGTGATCGCAGATAACTGTGCCGTCTATGTGAATAATATCTTCGAGCAATACGAAATGGCTAGTGGTAGCACACTTTTTATCGGTGCTGTGTTCTTTGCGTTTCAGATCTATGGTGACTTTTCGGGATATAGTGATATTGCCATAGGTAGTGCACGCCTTATGGGGTTCGACCTTATGAAGAATTTTAATTACCCGTACCTGGCTCAAAATATGTCCGATTTCTGGCGTCGCTGGCATATTTCCTTATCTACCTGGTTTCGGGATTATGTATACATCCCTCTTGGGGGGAGCCGGGTATCTAAAACAAGGCTGGTATTTAATATACTCGTGGTTTTTCTATTGAGTGGCCTTTGGCATGGCGCAAACTTAACTTTTGTGTTCTGGGGGTTGTTACACGCCGTCTTTGTGCTACCGGTGTTGTTATTTTATAAAAATCATACGGTAAGCTTCAGTAAAGAGAAAAAACTTCCCACACTCAGAGAATTTTTAAACATTGCGGGAACCTTTTTAGTGGTCGTGATCGCCTGGGTGTTTTTCCGTGCCGAAAGTATTGGTGATGCCTTCGATTATCTGTCGATCATGTTCTCGTCCTCCCTCTTCACTATGCCCAATGTATCACGATTAGCAGTATTTTTATTACTGGGTTATATGGTGATAGAGTGGATCCAAAGGCACCAGGATCATTTTCTGGATGTGACTAATGTTCGGAGTAGGGTTTTACGCTACAGCCTTTATTTTATTACGATGTTTTGTATTTTCTACTATGCAGGTGATGTTCAACCTTTTATATATTTTCAGTTTTAGATGAAACGTCTCGGTAAAAAAATAATATGGTTCCTGTTCCCCGTTTTGCTGGTATGGGCAGGCCTGGAAATTTTCTATCGTACGGTTGAGACCAATTATACTAAAAAGCATGAGCTAATTCAGCAAAATTACAACACAGCCCAAATTTTAATTCTTGGAAGTTCCCATTCTTATTACGGGCTCAATCCCGAGTACTTTTCAAAGAAAACGTATAATTTTTCTAATATTAGTCAGAGTTTATATTTCGACGAACTGTTGTTAAAAAAACATCTGGATAGTCTTCAGAATTTAAAAGCGGTGGTATTAACCATAGGGTATTTTACCCTCAGCCAGGAGGACGATGGCCTGGAAGACCGCTGGCGAAAATACTTCTACGATCAACAGATGGACCTTGATGTACCTTCGGTTTCAATCCTGGATCCCAAAAAATACAGCCTTGCCCTAAGCAGAAAATTTAGCAGATCTGTAGATCTGGTTAAAGAATATTGTGAAGAAGGGACTATTATTAGTCACTCCCCCAATGGATATGGTATACAAGACAGTAGTGATATTTTGGCCAATAAGGAAGAGATTGCTCACATCATTGCCCGAAAACACGAGAACGGCAGTTTAGATTTTGAGTCGAACCGGGAGCGAATAGAGCGGATCATCGCTATGTGTCAGGCAAATGGGGTGCAAGTATTTTTTGTACAGATGCCGGCCCATCCTGCTTATGTAGAGGCATTAGATCTAAATAAATGGAAAAAGATCGATGAGTTACTGGAGGAGGTAAGTCATACTAGCAACCTGGTTCATCATATCGATCTAACCCGGCATCCGGCTTTCACGGTAGACGATCTTAGGGACGCAGACCACCTTACAAACGATGGTGCCACCAAGTGCAGTAAACTTTTAAGTGATTATATCGACAGCAAGCTGGAAGACCGTTAGACGCTTTTCTGAACCACCTCAAAAACCTGGTTGTCGTCACATTTAAGCGTTTTGGACGGATATTTTAGGATAAGGGCGTAGTCGTGCGTGGCCATCAGGATAGTATTACCATTCTTATTGATCTCCTGTAAAACTTCCATCACTTCCACGCTGGTTTGGGGGTCAAGATTTCCGGTGGGCTCGTCTGCCAGGATCAATTCGGGTTTATTAAGCAGTGCCCTCGCTATTGCAACACGCTGCTGTTCACCTCCCGATAACTGGTATGGGTATTTAAAACTCTTGGTTTTCATCCCTACTTTGTCCAGTACTTCGTCTATACGCGCATCCATTTCGGCTTTGTCTTTCCAGCCGGTGGCCGTTAACACGAAGAGCAGGTTATCTTTGACGGTCCTGTCGTTAAGCAGTTTAAAATCCTGGAACACAACCCCTAATTTTCTGCGTAAAAATGGAATATCGGATTCCTTTAAAGTGGCCAGGTCGTAACCAACTATTTCGCCTTCACCTTTTTGTAGTGGGAGGTCGCCATAAAGGGTTTTCATAAAGCTGCTTTTCCCTGTTCCTGTTTTCCCGATCAGATATACAAATTCACCCTTTTTTACATGTAGGGTAACGTCGGAGAGAATTAAACTTTCCCGCTGAAAGATCGAGGCATCTTTTAAGTAGAGAACAGGTTTTTCCATATATAAGCTGAATGGGATTTAATATTACAAAGTTAAAACAATGTGATCGAGAAAAATGATTATGGACTATTTTTTATACGATGGAATTCTTTTTGCTTTCCAACAGTTATTTCGACGTTGCAGAAGTTGAGATCGTTTATATCGATATCGATAGCGGCATTTTCGGGTAATGTGAACTCCTCCTCCTTGATTAATTGGTTATCAGGGGTGAAGATCTTAACAGTATAAGTTGTTCCTCGCTGCTTTTTTAGGGTAGCGCTTAATACTTCCACAAGGATCTGCTCGTCCGCTTCATTATAATTCACCTCAAAATGGTACAATCGCCTCGACCTTATTGTGGGAGATCTTTCAGCTTCCGGGTATACACTTTCGTATTTTTTTATGGGCTTCGGAAAACATGCTGCCGTTGAAACGGACGGATCGATGTTAAGTTTCACGTAACCGCTTGCATCGGGTGCTAGCCGGGTTCCCGGTTTTAGAACTATACTATTTCTGGCAGTAAATGCAACCGAAGACGAATCCCTGAAAACCTGATCTTCAATCTGGATGTTGTAGGGCGAATTATTTAGTTTAAAATGAAACCTGCTAAAGTCACGGCCCCTAATAGAAACCGTTCCCATTAATTCTTTCATGTCGCGGGCCATTTTTACAGCCTTATAGGCATCTACGCGACCCGATCCCAGCTTCCCCACAAAAGGTTCATTCCCTGGTAAATGGTCTATAGCCGCAGAGGTTAGCTTAAGGATAGATTCTGTCTCATACGAATCCAGGCAGTAATTCACAGACCACATAAGTCCGATAACCCCGGTGATATAAGGTGCCGTACTGGACGTTGCCCCACCGTAAATTGTTTCGTTGTCACATAGATCGTTGCCCAGCAGATAGGAGCGTGCCGGAGCGCAGATATCGATAGATTTGTTAAACTGCATTACATA
>QQUG01000102.1 GCA_008501705.1 Flavobacterium sp. | reverse complement strand
TGAGAATCTTAAAATTTTGCATTTGTTGCCTTCTGATGGTCTCCTTCTCCTCATGCTACACGGTGAGGTTTCAGGTTCACAATGGGGTGCCGGAAACAATGGACAGTAATTCGGAGGATCCTCTGGCCGGACAAATGTTTCGCGAGAAGACAATGGTGGTCAATCGTAAGCTGCTACAAGGAAATGATTTCTTCATTATCAAAGATTGCGAATCCGGATCCTTACATACCGTAGAATACACCAGTACCTTTGGTGGGATCTTACTCTATCTAATCACTTTCGGAAGGAACAAGGAGGTAAGAATAAGATATGTCTGTACTAAAGTAGGAAGCGACGATTTTTAACATTACTAGCATGGCAACTACAAATACACAAACCAGGGATCGTTGGAATACACTTCACAAGAATGGCCCTTTCGATCTGAAACTTTTTCATGATACCAAATTGAACAGGAATCTCTCTAAATTCGAGAGCTATAATGCTGCCGCAACCGAGATCCGGAGATTGATCCGATTGGCCGATAACGCCAATGAGCGCTTCCGCGCCATGGGATCCAAGTGGTCGCTCTCGAGTATAGCACATTGTGAAGATCGTATGCATTACACCCCGAGACTGAACTTAAAATTTGCCGTACGAGACTCGGATATCCATGCCAATTCACCATACAAAAGCGAGAATATATTTCTCTTTCAATGTGGAAATGTGATAAAGGAGATTTCCCTGGCTCTTCAGAAGAAACAAAAATCGTTAAAGACGCACGGCGCAAGTAACGGTCAAACCATAGCCGGTTGTATCTCAACCGGGGTTCATGGGGCCGCCGTTGATGTGGGGTCGGTACAAGACTACGTGATTGGCCTCAATATAATTACAGGGACCAAACCAGAAGATGTAATCTATCTGGAACGTGCTTCCAAACCCGCGCTTCACGATGATTATATAAAAAATTTCAAGTGCAAAATAATTCGCGATGATAACCTTTTTAATGCGGCACTCGTAGGATTGGGATCTATGGGTTTCATTCACGGAGTGGTGATTGAAGCGGAAGATATGTACCTGTTACATCGCTGTGTGAAGAAAATTAAAAAAGAGACCGCACTTAAATTGTCGAATACTTTGGACTTCAGTAATTTCGATCCAAAGTTTCCTGTAAATCCACTGGACCCGAACCAGCCCGATTACAAGGGTGTACGCCCATATCACTTCAAAGTATATATCAATCAATACAATGATGAGGCCGAATTGCCGGTAGAGTTTATCTACAAAAGGGACTTCTTCCCAAATTACCAGAGTATCTATGAGGATCCGGTACCGAATATGGTACAATTCATTTACACCGACCTGATCTATACTTTGATCAAATTCGCCGAAAAGGTTCCCGGTTCAATACCTGCTCTTATCAATTTATTGAAAAACAGCATCATGCCTAAGGAGGATAAGCCTGTAATGGGGAAACTCTGGGAAATTTTCTGGGATGCCCAGTATAAGGGAAGAGCATTTGCCTGTTCTTTTGGGGTAGACCATACAAATTCCGAAAAGGCACTAAAGGTGCTCTCGAAAGTGACTATAGATGATGGCCCTATCCCGGGTATCTTCGCTATGCGCTTTGTAAAACAATCAGCTGCATTACTGGCTTGCACTAAGTTTCCGTTTACCTGTATGATCGAGATCGATGGAATTCAATGGAAAGAATCGGACGGGTTGATTAGCCTCGAGGAATATTCCGATAGAATGATACATGCTTTGAAGCAAAACAACATTCCATTTACGATCCATTGGGGAAAGAATGCTAAATGGGACCATCCCGGTCTGCCCCATCATATGTTCGGAAATGATGCTGACAAGTGGAAGCAGCTTAGGGCTCAATTGCTTACACCCAGGATGCAAAAAGTGTTCTCGAATAAATTCCTCGACGATATCAAGTTGTCCTGATGTTAAATCTTTATGTTATTATAGATTAGCGTTCATCGATCAGGAAACGAGATGCAGGGCACGTTCGTATACCGCCTCGTATTGCGGAACGATCATTTTAGTATCGAACTTCTTCGACACTTCTTTTGCGTTAGCCTTAAATTGGGCCAATCTCTCATCGGAGGATAATATGCTAATTGCATATTCGGCCATTTCGGAAACATTACCTATATCACTAAGAAAACCGCTTACTCCGTGCTCGTTCACTTCAGGCAGTCCGCCGGTATTCGAAGAGATAACCGGTACCCCACAGGCCATTGCCTCGAGTGCTGCCAGCCCAAAGCTCTCTTTTTCGGAGGGAAGAATAAACAGATCAGAGAAACATAAGATCTTATTAACTTCATTACTATTTCCTAAAAAAGCCACTTTGTTTTCTATCCCTTTTGCAACACATAGTTCCTCACATGCCTTTTTATCCGGCCCTTCACCTACTATGAGTAGCCGTGCGGGTATTTTTTTGTTGATTCGATAGAATATCTCGATCACATCTGGCACACGCTTAACAGGCCTTAAATTACTAATATGTGTAATGATGCGTTCGTGTGGTTCGGCCATGAGATCACGCTGACATTCGGTATAAGGGTTTACGTGTTTTGCAACATCGATGAAATTAGGAACTACAATGATCTCGTTGGTAATATCGAATAATCTGTTAGTATCATCCTTTAAACTTTGCGATACCGATGTAACCACATCACTCCGGTTAATACTAAAGGTAACAGCCGGTTTGTAGTAAGGATGACTACCCACCAAGGTTATATCGGTTCCGTGTAGCGTAGTAACCATTGGAAGGGATATACCTTCACATTCAAGCATTTTCTTGGCCATATAACCCGCATATGCATGTGGAATGGCATAATGCACATGCAGCAGATCGATCTGATATTGTTTTACAACATTTACCAACTTACTGGACAGTGCTAACTCATAAGGCTGAAAATGAAAAAGTGGATAATCCGGCACAGAAACTTCATGATAGTGAATATGATGCGAGATCAACTCCAGTCTAACGGGTTGTTTGTACGTGATAAAATGTACTTCGTGTCCGTGTTCGGTGAGTGCTATTCCTAATTCGGTTGCTACTACGCCACTACCACCAAAAGTTGGGTAACAAACAATTGCAATTTTCATCTTATTTTTCCAGTTTATAGTCTATGGCCTCGTAGATCGCTTCCTGTATCTTACTCCTCAGGTCACTGCTAATTAATTTTCGGTTTTCTGCAGATGGATAAGTTCGGTTCGACAAAAACACGTACACGATCTCTTCATCCGGATCTGCCCAGGTGAACGTACCTGTAAACCCACTATGTCCAAAACTTGTCATAGACACACATCCACAAGTAGGTCCTACATCCCCTAGTTGAGGTTTGTCGAATCCTACGCCTCTCCTTACATCATTATCGCAATAATAACAGGTATTAAAAATATCCAGGGTTTCGGGTTTGAAATATCGTTTTCCTCCGTAAAATCCTTTCCAGAGATACATTTGCATGATCTTAGCTATATCGTTGGCATTACTGAACAATCCGGCATGGCCGCTTACACCACCCAACATGGCGGCTCCCTGATCGTGCACATAACCATGTACTTTCTGCATACGAAAGTAATCGTCTATCTCGGTAGGCACGATATCCTTCTTAGAAAACTTCTCTAATGGATTATAGGTTGTGTAATTTGCCCCCAGAGACTCATATAGATCTCTTTGAGTAATGTCTTCAAGCGGAGTTCCATAAAATTCTTCGAGATATTTCTTTAATATATAATATGGAAGATCGCTGTATTTGTAGCTAAGTCGGGACCTTAATTCACTGTCCTTAATGGCGCCGTAAATACTATCCTTATAATCGCTTCGCATGTAGAGATCTTCAGCAACCTTAATATTAAATTCTTTGGATGCAGACGATGCATAGTATTTTTCAGATGGCCTTTTAGTTACCGAATCGATCGTTTTTATATAAAATGGTATCCACGCTCGTAACCGGGCATAATGGGATAACATATCCTTTAAATTGATATTCGCTTTATTGGAACGCGCATACTCTGGCAGCATTTCCGATAATTTGGTATCCATATTTATTATATCTCGGTCTACCAGGGACATAACAACCGGAAGTGTGGCCAGGATCTTGGTTAGAGACGCCACATCGTAAATATCGTTAGATCGTACCTTGTTCTTTTTATCCTGTGTGTGATAACCAAAATTCTTACTGTAGATCACTTTTCCTTTTCGGGCCACCAGAATTTGTGCTCCCGGCATCATTCCTCCCCAGAGACCTATGTTGGCCAGGGAATCGATCTTTTTCAATTTATAGCTGTTCATTCCAACACTTTCGGGAGTTCCGTATTGGAGTCGGCGTAAAGTTTTTGTTCTATAATGTGTATTTAATGGAAAATCCTCTCCCAGGGATACCGGGAGTTTTCCATTGGCCTCGCGCGCACCAAAAATAAGTTGAGCAGATAATTCCTGGGATACTTCACTATTCTGATAAGAAAGGATGATACCCTCAAAATTTGCGCTTGCATTTACGGCTAGCAACGCATATGGCCTGGCAAACACATCCAGTATTACCGTATTCGTACGCGCGATCTCGTATAGCCACACTAATTCCTTATCGGTAAACTGATAGTCTTTCCAGGGGTTATCGTTAGATTTATGGAATCCAACGATCACATAATTGTAATTCTCTAATTTCTTTAAATAGCTCTCCAGGTTATTCGCCTTAACCCAGTCTACATCGGCATATTTCCGCAACTGATCCAGGAAGGGCTTTCCATCGGCATCACCAAAATTTATATAGGCTATCTTTTTTTTCTGAAGGTCTTTTATAGGAAGAATGGCTTTATCGTTCTTAAGGACCGTTAGTGCCTGTTCGATGGCTGTTTCGTAAAGCGCATCATCGATCACCGAATTTAAGTCTTCATAGATATAATTGGTGCTAACAGGCTTGTAGTCATTTAATCCAACCAGGTATTTAGCGTACAGGATCTTTTTTACCGAATGTGCCAGTCGTTCTTCTGATATCACACCTTCTCTGTATGCGGCAACCATCAATTGGTGAGCTTTCGGTATGTCTTCTGAAATGAGTAGAACATCATTTCCCGCCAGGAAGGCTGCCAGATCGATCTCCCCGGGTTCTTTATAATTTGAAGCTCCCTTCATATTAAGGGCGTCTGTGAAGATGAGGCCATTAAATCCCAATTCGTTCTTCAGTATATCTGTAACAATTTTTTCTGAGATCGAACTTGGAAAGCCGTCTCTTCTTTCTAAGGCCGGTACATTTAGATGGGCCACCATCACACT
>QQUG01000081.1 GCA_008501705.1 Flavobacterium sp. | reverse complement strand
CACCGTAGGATCGAATCCTAAGGGATCTGTAGCTGTGAATGAGAAATTAGCAACAATACGCCCTGCCAGGGTATTAAATTCGGTGATCTCAATGGTTCCCGGATTCGATGAAAGGTCTTCTGTTCCCAGACCTGCATTGTACTGTGCAATTAGCTTGGTACCGTCTGATAGCTGTTCCATCGAGAATGTTCCCACTCCAAGGTCTTCCGGAATATCTATCCTGATCTTTTCGCCCGATGTATTTAGAGCTATAATATTGATCATAGGGACATTTGAAACAATGTTTCTGGTTGTATTTAAAGTTTGAGGTATAAAATCCTCTCCGTCTACTTTAGCGAAGAAAGGATCTAAAGTTCCTCCTCCGCCGCCTCCGCCACCGGCGTCTTCAGAATACGGAATAGAATTGAAAGCACCGTTGGTTATGGAAATATTTTCTATTACGGGATTACCATTACCATCGGTTATAGGGTTTCCTTCGGCATCCAGTGCTATCCGTACCCCTTCAAAGCTGAAGTTTCCGGATATGGTCATATCTGTGTCGTTGATCTCTGTGATCTCTAATTGTCCTAAACCACCGAGGGCGGCGGCAGAAATATAAGGATTGATCTGTTCGGCATCGATATACACCCCACTGTTCAGGTTTCCTACTCCGGCTGAGATATCGAACACACCCACAGCACCGTTTTCTACAGTTAGTGAAATACTTTGTCCGGTATCTGTAAGAGATCCGGTTACAACCAATGTATTTTCTGCATCGAATACTGCGGAAGCAGTTCCTGCGGTCCAGGCCTGGCCGCCAATCGTCGCCACAAATTGTCCTTCTTCGGCTATTACAACCTCTTCTTGTGGAAATTCCCCTTCCAGGGGTTCATTATCGCAGGAAGAAAACTGGAGCGCAACAAAAAATAACAATAACCAGCTACCTAGTTGAAATTTCTTCATAAGTAAGTAAGTTTTGTTTGGTACTAAACGCAAACATAAGTAAAAATTGTATAAAGTCAGGCATTTCGTGGAACTCTAAAGAGTAAAATAATTCCTATGATAAAAAACACTATAAAGAATAATACTGCATAGCGAATACTACCTGTCACCTGGGCTACATATCCATAACTAAACATCCCGATCACGATCCCGATCTTTTCGGAAACATCGTAAAAACTAAAATAAGAGGCTGTATCCAGGGTTCCTTCTGGAATGAATTTAGAATAGGTAGATCGTGATAAGGATTGGATCCCTCCCATCACCAATCCCACAAATGCAGCCGTTATGTAAAATTGCATAGGTTGTGTGATGGTGTACGCATATACGCAGATCACCACCCATATAAAATTTAACGCAATTAGTGTTTTTATGTTCCCAAATTTGGCCGATGAGCGTGCGGTAAGTATCGCTCCTAAAACAGCTACCAGTTGAATAAGTAGTATGCTTAGTATCAGTCCGAATGTGGGATCAGACTCTCCCCAATCCAATTCCTCGATCCCGAAATATGTGGCCACAAGCATAATGGTTTGTACGGCCATGCTATACACGAAGAATGCGGCAAGGTAGCGCCTTAAAACTTTGTTATGTGTAAGTTGCTTAAGTATTTTATTGATCTCCTTAAAGCCATTGAAAAGCAGGTGTCGGGTAAATTTCTCTTTTTTATTTCCCTTCGGAAGGTAATAATAGGTGTATTGACTAAACCCGATCCACCACACACCTGTGAGTACAAATGACAGTCGGGTAGGAAGGCCTTCATCCTCAAAACCGAAAGTATCGTAAAACATGATCATCCCCAGACAAATAAGAAGTAAGAGCACACTTCCTATATATCCCATCGAATACCCTTTTGCGCTAATCTTATCTTGTTGTTCGGGAAATGCGATATCTGGGAGATACGAATTGTAGAAAACCAGACTGGCCCAAAATCCGATCAAAGCGAGGAAATAACATAGAAGTCCGAACCAAAGATATTCAAGCGAGAACCAGAATAATCCTATACAGGACGCAGCACCCAAATAACAAAAGAACTTCATAAAGATCTTCTTATTTCCTACATAATCCGCAATACCACTAAGTAAAGGACTAAGTATGGAAACCATTAAAAAGGCCGCTGCGGTCACATAACTTATAAGAGTATCATTGTTCCAGTCGTAACCGAGAAAAGTAACTGTATCGTCCAGGATGTTGCCCTTTTCATCTTTCAGAAGTGTGAGCGCACCGTAGAAAATCGGGAAAACGGCCGAAGCAATTACCAGGCTGTATACAGAATTTGCCCAGTCGTAAAACGCCCAGGCATTCAATAGTTTCTTACTTCCCTTGGGTAGGTTGGCCATAAAAAAAGCTGCCGTGAATTGGCAGCTTCTAAAGTAATAAAATATTTCGGACGTACTATTTCTTTTTAAAAGAAGTAACACCATACTTCCTGGCTTCGGCTTTTGCTTCGGGTGCCCAACTGGTAATATTGTTTATTCGCGTCTGACTCGAAGGGTGGGTACTTAAAAATTCCGGGGGAGCTTGTCCGCCTGCATTTGCCTGCATCCTTTTCCAGAGGTTAGCCGCTTCCATTGGGTCGTATCCCGCAATAGCCATTAGTGTAAGCCCGATACGATCGGCCTCGCTCTCGTGACTACGGCTAAATGGTAACATAACACCTACTGTAGAACCAAGTCCGTAATATTTATTAAAGTCTTCCTGTGCCTTTGGATCTTTAGACAAGGCTACGTTACCTGCCACTGCGACCAATCCCTGGTATTGAGCAGCGCTCATTCGCTGCTGCCCATGATTGGCGAGAGCGTGTGCTACTTCATGTCCCATAACTGCAGCGATTCCGGCATCGTTCTGAGCAATAGGAAGAATTCCGGTGTAGAAAACAATCTTTCCTCCCGGCATGCACCAGGCGTTCACCGCCGGATCATCCACGAGGTTGTATTCCCATTTATAGTCTTTCAGATATCCGGCATAACCGTTTGCATTTAACCAACGCTCCGATGCAGTAGCGATCTGTTGTCCAATAGTTTTTATCTTGTTCGCCTGAGCCGTTCCGGTGATTACCTTGTTTTCGGATAAGAACTGGTCATATTGTTGAAATGCCATAGGAAAGATCTGGGAATTTGGAACCAGAGCCATGGTTTTCTTACCGGTAAAAGGATTGGTAGCACAAGCAACCATAAAAACGATAACTCCTAGCAGGGATAGTGTTTTTTTAAAATTCATTTCGATCTTATTTTTAATTTTCTTTAAAGTTAATGAAAAATCAAATTTTATTGCTTCATTAATACAATGGCAAAAGATATACCATTATTTTTGATCATCTAAACAGATGGAACGACTTTTGATACCACTAGTCGAAAACACATAAAATTATGAAAAACCTACTCTTATTCTTAGCATTTACTTCAATGATCATTTTAACTTCCTGCGAAGGAGACCAGGGACCTCCGGGAGAGCCAGGCATCAATATCCTGGGACAAGTATTCGAGGTTACAGTTAATTTTACGCCGGGAAATGGTTTTAGCCAGGTGATCGATTTTCCAAACAATGTCGAGGTCTATGAAAGCGATGCTGTTCTAGTTTATCTGCTCGAAGATGTGATCCCCGGAACCGGAGGAAACATCGATGTATGGAGCCAGTTGCCTCAAACATTTTTTGTGGGAGACAACACCCTGGTGTATAGTTTCGACCACACGTTTCTGGATGTTCGATTATTTCTGGATGGAAATTTCGACCTCAGTACGTTAGGTAGTGCGTTTACAGACGACCAAACATTCCGAATTGCGGTAGTTCCTTCCGAATTTGCCAACGCAGATCTAAATATGGAACAACTACTGCAAACGATCAATCTTGAAGTAACAGACATTCAATCTATCGGAAATTAATATGAAATCAATTGCATTGTTTGTTTTCGCATTTATAGCATTAAGCTGTAACTCGAAAGCACAGGAAAAAGAAAAAAAAGAATCCTTTCCCATTACTAAAACGGAAGCCGAATGGAAAGCCGAACTGAGTGAAATAGAGTACTATGTGCTGCGTGAGGCCGGTACCGAAAGGCCATTTTCAAGTGAGTTGAACAAGAACTATGAAAAAGGCACCTATGTATGTGCAGCTTGTCAGACGCCTCTTTTTAAAAGTGATCACAAGTTCGACAGTGGGACCGGCTGGCCTAGTTTCGACAAAGAGATCGAAGGGAATGTTACATTCGATACGGATTACAACTTAGGTTACGCTCGCACAGAAGAGCATTGTGCTACTTGTGGGGGCCATCTGGGACATGTATTCGATGACGGCCCGAGAGAGACCACAGGGAAGCGCCATTGTATCAACGGGGCTGCCCTGGATTTTATTCCGAAGGGATAATGAAAGAAAAACAATATCTCATACAAAAAACAGAAGAAGAATGGCTAGCCGAACTCGGTCCGGAGAGATACAGGATACTGCGTCTAAAAGGAACCGAGCGGCCTTTTACCGGGGAATACAATATTCATACTGAAAAAGGTGTCTACGCCTGTGCTGCGTGTAAAACACAACTATTTGATAGCAGTAGTAAATTCGACAGTGGTTGCGGATGGCCTTCATTTGACGATGCTATCGATGGTGCTGTAGAATACGTACGTGATACATCTCATGGGATGATCCGCACCGAAATTCTTTGCACAACTTGCGGAAGTCATTTGGGTCATGTGTTCAACGACGGCCCCACGGCTACTGGCCAACGCTACTGTGTAAACTCCCTATCCGTTGATTTTGAGCAAGGTACAGATTAAACCTTGTTAGTAGAATAGCGTCTTAGTATAAAACACTAAATTTTATATTATGAAACGCTATCTATTAATTTTCGCTCTCGGAATGTTCTTTTTTAGCAGCTGTGCCACGCGAGTTGTGACTCCGGCGCCTGCTACCAACTCTAAGGTTGTGGTTGTAAATAAAGCGCCCAGAAATCACAAAGTTGTAGTTATAAAAGGGAAACGTTATTACACCTGGAATGGCAAGCATTATCGCAAAACCCACAGGGGTTATGTTTTAGTAAGTATTCGCTAAACTAAAAAAACGAACTCGCCTTCCTCATTACACATACATTTCGTAAATTCGTTCCTTCAATTAAACGTTACTAATACAAGGAAATGAGCAAATACGATATTATTGTTTTAGGTAGTGGACCGGGAGGTTATGTTGCCGCCATCAGAGCTTCACAATTAGGTTTCAAAACAGCTATCATAGAAAAGGAGAATCTGGGTGGGGTATGCCTCAACTGGGGTTGTATTCCTACTAAGGCCTTATTAAAAAGTGCGCAGGTTTTCGAATACCTGAA
>QQUG01000025.1 GCA_008501705.1 Flavobacterium sp. | reverse complement strand
GCGGGTAGCTTTTATCATAGCTGCCCAAAAGAGAAATATTGTTGTAAAACCCCAGTAACCATAAAGGACCATCATAAGGAAATAATCGGGAATGGTTGCCATAAAAACGCCCCCTAGAGCCGTTAACCACAGCGCAACAGCCATAAGTTTGGCGGGTTTAAATTTATCGGCCAAAACACCACCAAAGAGATAGGAGATAAGGGCTACGATTCCATAGGTAGAAAAGCAGATCCCCAGGTCTACATTATCCAGTTGGAAGGCCGCTAAAAAAGTAGGTCTGAAAACCCGTGCAAGAACAAACGGTAGAATAAATACAGCCTCCCCGGCGAGGATTAGTAACACGATAATATGCCATGGCTGTTTCACCGGTTGAGATGGGTTCATCTTTGTTCTATACCTGTATGACCCCTAGATTAAAATCTTTCTCTATAGGAGCGTGATTTGCTGCTTCAATTCCCATAGAGATCCATTTACGGGTATCCATAGGATCGATCACGGCGTCTGTCCATAAGTGTGCCGCTGCGTAATACGGTGATATTTGCCGGTCGTACCGGGCTTTTATATTGTCGTATAGTTCTTTTTCTTCTTCGGAAGTGATCTTCTTACCTTGCTTTTTCAGGGAGGCAGTCTCTATCTGAAGAAGCACCTTAGCCGCACTATTACCACTCATCACCGCCAGTTCTGCACTAGGCCATGCAACTATCAGCCTGGGGCCATATGCCTTACCACACATGGCATAATTCCCGGCGCCATAGGAATTTCCTATAACCACGGTAAATTTAGGAACCACACTATTGCTTACTGCATTCACCATTTTAGCACCGTCTTTTATTATACCCCCGTGTTCACTTTTGCTGCCAACCATGAAACCGGTAACATCCTGCAGGAACACCAGCGGAATTTTCTTCTGATTACAATTAGCGATAAAGCGCGTAGCTTTATCGGCACTGTCACTATAGATCACCCCGCCAAACTGCATTTCTCCTTTTTTGGTTTTTACCAGCTTCCGCTGATTTGCGACTATCCCAACAGCCCAACCATCTATCCGGGCGTAACCCGTAAGTATGGTTTTACCATATCCTTCCTTATATTCTTTAAATTCTGAATTATCCACCAGTCGCTTTACAATTTCAAGCATATTGTATTGATCGGCTCTCGATTTAGGCAAGATCCCGAAGATACCGGCAGGATCTTCCGCCGGGTCGTGGGAGTCGGTTCTGTTGTAGCCCGCTTTCTCGTAATCTCCTATCTTAGAAACGATGTCTTTAATGGTGTCCAGGGCATCTTTATCGTCCCTGGCCTTGTAATCTGTTACCCCGCTGATCTCACAATGAGTAGTGGCACCACCCAGGGTTTCGTTATCGATGGATTCACCAATAGCCGCCTTTACCAGGTAACTCCCGGCTAGAAAAATACTACCGGTTTTATCAACAATAAGGGCTTCATCGCTCATAATGGGCAGATAGGCACCACCGGCCACGCAACTCCCCATAACAGCAGCAATTTGAGTAATTCCCATACTGCTCATCACCGCATTATTTCTGAATATTCTACCAAAATGTTCCTTATCCGGGAAGATCTCATCCTGCATAGGAAGATAAACTCCGGCACTATCTACAAGGTAAATGATAGGCAGCCTATTTTCCATAGCGATCTCCTGGGCCCTAAGATTCTTCTTTCCGGTAATAGGGAACCAGGCACCGGCTTTTACCGTGGCATCGTTAGCAACGACAATACATTGCTTACCGGCAATGTAACCTATCTTCACAACCACTCCTCCGCTTGGACAACCTCCGTGCTGCTCGTACATACCGTCCCCGGCAAAGGCACCAATTTCGATACGGTTGGAATTTTCGTCGAGCAGGTAATTTATGCGTTCGCGCGCGGTCATCTTGCCTTTGGCATGATGTTTTTCTATACGCTTCGGGCCACCTCCTGCTTTGATCTTGGTTAGTCTTTTACGTAAATCGGAAACAAGTAATTTATTGTGATCTTCGTTTTTATTGAAGTTAATATCCATGCGTGTGATTCATTTGCTCAAAAATACAAAAGTGTGGTATTATGCTTAGGATATTATACGATTAATTAACGATATTTGTTGTTGCTCTCTAATTAAAAATATATGATGAATAAAAATACAGTTTTGGCCTGGGCCACGTTTATAATGATCATCGTTGGGATTGGCCTGATAGTTCTTGGAGCCTTTAAATATGAAGATGTTGCTGGCTGGGGATTTGCCTCAGTAGGAATAGGCTTTTTTGCGATCGCCTGGGTTTTTAATGCACTCAAAGGCCGGGTATAATTCTATTTTAATTTAATTCTCATAACAAAATGTCCGACGATAAGAAAGTTATCTTCTCCATGTCCGGGGTTTCAAAAACCTATCAAAATGCACAAACTCCGGTTCTAAAAAATATCTACCTAAGTTTTTTCTACGGCGCAAAGATTGGGATTTTAGGTCTCAACGGAAGCGGTAAATCCACCTTGCTAAAGATTATTGCTGGGTTGGACAAAAATCACCAGGGTGATGTTGTGTTTGCACCCGGTTACACGGTAGGATATCTGGAACAGGAACCACAACTGGACGAATCTAAAACAGTAATAGAGATCGTTAAAGAAGGCGTTGCCGATGTAGTTGGAGTACTGGATGAGTACAATAAAATAAACGATATGTTTGGCCTGCCCGAGGTGTACGAGAATCCTGATAAGATGCAGGAATTGATGGATAAGCAGGCAAAATTGCAAGATCAGATCGATGCATCTAATGCCTGGGAACTGGATACAAAACTGGAGATCGCCATGGACGCTCTGCGCACCCCGGAAGCCGATAAACCCATTAGTGTTTTGTCGGGCGGGGAACGACGAAGAGTTGCCTTATGCAGGCTATTATTACAGGAGCCGGATGTTTTATTACTAGACGAGCCTACCAACCACCTGGATGCAGAAAGTGTACATTGGCTGGAACACCACCTGGCTCAGTATAAGGGTACTGTGATCGCAGTAACCCACGACCGTTATTTTCTGGATAATGTGGCCGGTTGGATTTTAGAGCTGGACAGGGGCGAAGGAATTCCCTGGAAAGGAAACTATTCTTCCTGGCTTGAACAAAAGTCGAAGCGACTAGAGCAGGAGCAAAAACAGGCGAGTAAGCGACAAAAAACCTTAGAGCGCGAGCTCGAATGGGTTAGAATGGCTCCAAAAGGAAGACAGGCAAAACAGAAGGCCCGTTTAAGTAACTATGAGAAATTAGCCAGTGCAGATCAGAAGCAGCTGGACGAAAAACTGGAAATATATATTCCCAATGGCCCTAGGCTGGGTACCAATGTCATCGAAGCCAAAGGAGTATCGAAGGCATACGGTGACAAGCTATTGTACGAGGATCTCAACTTTAAGCTACCTCAGGCAGGTATTGTGGGGATTATTGGTCCCAACGGTGCCGGGAAAACAACCATCTTCAAAATGATCATGGGGGAAGAAACCCCGGATAAAGGTACTTTCGAAGTAGGAGATACGGCCAAACTTGCCTATGTGGATCAGGCGCATTCTAATATCGACCCTAATAAAACCATTTGGGAGAATTTTAGTGACAGCCAGGAACTTATCATGATGGGTGGCAGACAAGTAAATTCCAGAGCCTACTTAAGCAGGTTTAATTTTAGTGGAAGCGAGCAGAACAAAAAAGTGAGCATGTTATCGGGTGGGGAGAGAAACAGGTTGCACCTGGCGATGACCCTTAAGGAAGAAGGAAATGTACTTCTGTTGGACGAACCAACCAACGACCTGGACGTAAACACATTGAGGGCGCTGGAAGAAGGACTGGATAACTTTGCCGGTTGCGCGGTGATCATCTCTCACGACCGATGGTTCCTCGATAGAATTTGTACTCATATACTGGCCTTTGAAGGCAATAGTCAGGTATACTTCTTCGAAGGTGGATTTAGCGACTACGAGGAGAACAAGAAGAAACGATTGGGAGGAGATCTCCTTCCGAAGCGAATAAAATATAAAAAACTTATCCGTTAACTCGTCATGCTCAGCAAAATAAAAGCCATAGCCTTCGATGCCGATGATACTCTGTGGGTTAACGAACCTTTTTTCAGAAATGCAGAAAAGGAATTTTGTGAATTGATGAAGGAGTATCTGGATGAAGAGCAATGCAACAAGCTTTTATTTGAAGTAGAAATGCAAAACCTCCCCTTGTATGGCTACGGTATTAAACCCTTTACTTTATCTCTCATTGAAGCCGCCATACGATTCTCGGACGGAAAAATTTCCATAGATGGGATCAACACTCTTATTAAACGCGGAAAGGAAATGCTGGAACAACCAATAGAAGTTCTGGATGGCATTCCTGAGACCCTTCAGAAACTAAATGGTGATTATCGCCTGGTGATGGCCACCAAGGGCGACCTGCTAGATCAGGAACGGAAGTTGATAAAATCCGGCCTTGAGCCTTATTTTCATCATATAGAGATCGTTTCAGATAAAACAGAAGTACAATACAGCAAACTGGTAAAGCATCTCGATGTGAAGCCTGAAGAGTTTCTTATGGTGGGTAATTCGGTGAAGAGCGATATTCTGCCTGTGCTTAATATAGGTGCCCATGCGTTTCATATCCCATTTCATACTACCTGGGCTCACGAAGTGGTAAAAGAACCTGTGGTCCATCCTAATTACAGACGTCTCAATTCGGCTTCGGAAATGTTATTGCAGTTGGGTATTAGTTAATTATTTCTGAAGAGTTAGCCCCACAATAATCGCTATTTTTCTGCTATACGAATTGGCAATAAACCACATCGTATATTTTGCTACAGCTACTTCCGAAGCAACCTAAAATTTAATAAAACTGGAATCAATTAGGCCATCTGGTTTGAAAATAGATGCTATATCCAGTATCTTTAACCTTCTCAAAATTTCAAATATGAAAAAAGCATTTCTGCTCGTTTTAATACTCGCTACAACTTGTTTTACACTTCAGGCGCAACTGCAAAAGAAGTTCGAATATTTAGATGTATTTCAGCTGGAATATACCGCCGACCCTCAAATTTCTCCGGATGGGAATTACGTAGTTTACAGGCGTACCGGCTTCGATATAATGAAGGATCGCGCCAAAGGCAATTTATGGTTGCTAAGCACAGATAACCGAAAAATACACCACAAGCTCACCAGTTTCGAAGGTAACGAACGTCAGGCCCGATGGTCGCCTGATGGAGATACAATAGCTTTTGTAAGAAGCACCGATGAAGGAAGTGAGATCTTTTTATACTGGACCGAAACGGCAGCAACGG
>QQUG01000077.1 GCA_008501705.1 Flavobacterium sp. | reverse complement strand
CACCATATGTAGTGTTTGCATTTAAAGTAAGAGGTGTTCCTAATACCAGAGTTGTAGGATTATTAGTGTCTGCTGATGGACCGGATGCAGTAGACGCAACAACACCCCATGCTCCTGGATTAGTTTCGTTACCCGAATAAGTACCACCAGCGATGAGGTAGATATCTGCGTTCACAGTAGTTCCTAAAGCAGCATCGGTATTTATATCGATCTCGTTTAACGTAAGCGTGTTTCCTCCAATAGTCGCATCGAAATATACTGTAGCGTTTGCTCCCAGACCATTTCCTCCCGCATACAGGGTAGAAAGTTCATCCATAACAATTCCACCTCCCATAAAGCAGTTATCCATTACAGTTGGATTAGGGTAGGTTACAACTGCACCACAAATACCGGGATCATTGTCTACCACGATATCGGCAGGGCAGGTCATCGATGATGGTGGTTCATCGTCATTTACTGTGATAGTGAACTGACATGTGGAGGTGTCTCCCTCGTCATCGGTTGCGGTAAATTCTATAATGGTATCACCAATAGGGAAATCACTTCCGGAGGGTGGGCCCATGGTTTGCATTACTGTAACCGGACCACCGTCTGGATCTATGGCTACTGCATCAGAGAAAGTAACCTGAGCTGTACATACCCCCGGGTCAGTACTCGCAACAATATCCATAGGACAGTTGATAATTGGTGGTGGTAATGCACAATTATAGATTTGCATATGGTCTATGGAAGTATCAGATTCGAAAGTAGATATAGCTCCGTTACCTTCGGTCATACATACCTGTATGGTTGTCATCAGACCCGCATATGCACTAAGGTCTACTTCTCCTTGTAACCAAGGATCGGTCTGACTTGTTTGCATTTGGCCTGTAGCGATAAACTCCTGTGTGCCATTTACATTGATGATCAGGTCTCCTATATTGTCTCCAAACATATAGTACCAGAAGGAAAGGTATAAAGGTCCAGCTTCGGCCGTTAGGTCGACAACTGTACTCATACAATGAGTTTCTCCGGCAAGTGTAAAGGATCCTTCAAGAAATATATATTCCGGGCCAGACATCCCTTCCGGATTACATTCAGAACCTGTACCACTAGACGGAGTATCTCCGTTGGTACTAACGGTTAGATCATTCGCTCCTACAGGCACAGGATCTTCGGTAAATACACCGAAACCTGAATCGAACGTTTCTTCCCAGATCACGGCAGGGGTTTGTACCCCCGGACATGCTAATCCTGCTGGAGGATCCGGAAATCCAACAGTAGGAGTACAACCGGTATTTTGACCCGTTGCCTCCGTTTGCATAAATAAACCGAAGGATGCAAATAACAGTGAGGTTATTAACATTCTCCAGTTCGAGAAAGTAACTTTTTTCATATTCTTCCGTTTAAATTTATAATTGATATGATATATGTTAAAAATAACATAAAAATTATAGAAAATCATAACATAAATGGGATGAATCGTTGAACGGACAACAAATTCGGTCGATTTTCAAATTGGCAATAGAGAAAATGCCAATTTTGAGTATATGAAAACTACAAATTAGAAGATCAATTTAATTCTTCAGTAAGCTTCTTAAAGACCTTTTTCGGATTTTTGGCTTCATAAAGGATCTCGTATACTGCATCGATAATGGGTGTTTTTGCTTTCTTTTTCCCCTTTTTCTGATTTAACATATAGGCGCTTTTAGTTGCGTAATAACCTTCGGCCACCATACTCATTTCCATCATCGCACTTTTTACCGTATATCCTTTACCTATCATATTACCAAACATCCTGTTCCTACTAAAAATAGAATAACCGGTTACCAGCAGATCTCCCAAGTAGGCCGAACCGTTGATATCACGTTTCATTTTGTGGACCTTTTTTACATAGCGCTTCATTTCCCTTATGGCATTACTCATTAAAACACTTTGAAAATTATCACCATACCCCAGCCCATGGGCAATACCTGCTGCAAGCGCATAGATATTCTTGAGCATGGCAGCGTATTCTGTTCCTATGACATCGTCACTGGTAGTAGTTTTGATATATTCACAGCGGAGTTTTGAGGCTACCATTTCGGCTTTTTCTTCATCGGCACAGGCTATAGTAAGGTAAGAAAGCCTTTCCATGGCAACTTCTTCAGCATGACATGGTCCGGTAATAACACCAATATCCTTGAAGGGAATATTATAATGTGTAAAAAAATGATCTCCAACAATAAGGCTGCTCTCTGGAACAATACCTTTTATGGCCGAGAAAATGATCTTTCCTTTAAGAGAAACCTTTAATTTTTTTAACTCTTGATCTACAAAGGCGGAGGGGATCACAAAAATAAGATAATCCGCATACGTTACCATTTCATTGATATCGTTACTCAACCGCAGTTGGTCTGTGTTGAATTCGATCGAACTTAAATAATTAGGATTGTGTTGCTCCTTTTTTATATGTTCTAACGCATAAACACTTCGCATATACCAGCCAACTTCATCGAGGTTTTCACATAACATTTTCACGATGGCCGTAGCCCAGCTTCCTCCTCCAAAAACAGCAAATTTAGGTGTATGAGACATCTAAGATTAAAATTAAATTCAAAAGTACAGAATTATAAACACATCGTAAGTAGCAGAAAAACAGAAGGTTATAACTTTGGCATGCTTTTAGAGTTTTCCTAAGTGAATTATTAAAACCCGAAGTTATGAAGAAAGTAAAACTATTTTTTGGAGTAGCCGTTATGGCTCTGATGTTTACTTCGTGTTATACCGAAGTTGTTGTTGAAGACCCTTATGTGGATCCTGTACCATCTATTACGTTGGGTGAACTTGTTTCCTCATACGAATTATGGTATGTGGATATTGATCGCAGCTATGGAAACGGATATATTCCGTTTATGCAGAAGGCATTTACGGTTTCCTTTCAGAATGGAACCATGTATGCCAATAATAATCTGGTAGGCATCGGTGCTCAAGGATATGGCTTCGGAATTGATGTAGGGTTTTATAACACGCATAATTTTGAGTTAGACATCTCACATGATATCGATGGTTTTTACTCCTTCGAAGTAACTCAGTTAAATAACAACGAGATCGAATTGTATTACCCGCCGTTACAACTTTCGTATATACTGGTTGGCTATCAGCGAAACAACTTTAATTATGACGCTTTATTCTACGATAACATTCATTATTTTATTCAGGAATACGTGGCATGGGAAAAGACCTATACGAGTCCGTACGGTGAACCCAATGAGTTCGATTATGAAAACTACCTGCAGTTCCTGCCGGGCGGTGGAAATGAGAACTTTCAGAGTTCGGAAGATCCTAATGGTATGAATATTAACTCTATATATTGGGATTATACCGGCATCTACAACGTGGATGATGTGCCGGGCGATCCTTACCTGAAATATTTAACACTTGATTATGACTTTCTGGGCAATGAATACTTCGAATTGACCGTTATTAATGATCATACGATAGAATTGTTCCACGAATTTTCAGGAACCTTGTATCGATTTACCGGAAAAGGCTACATACAGTATAAGAATACCGATGGTAAGCTGCGTAAATCGAAAAAAGATATCGAAAAAGAAATGATAAAAATTAGTAAGTTTTAAATCAATACAGGCTCATTAAAGGCCGGAACAACGATTTTTTTGGTTGGTTATGAACCGCCTCGTGCCCATTCTTCGGGTTGTTGAGGCGGTTTTTCTTTAACGGTAGAAATTCATCTCGTCCAGGTACTTCCAGACCGCCTCCGGCAACATAGGCCGTATATTCTTATTTTTCTTTACGGCATTTCTAATGAAGGTAGAGGACAGTTCCATAATAGGTGCCTCAACCAAGGTAATCGCAGGATGATCTTTAAAGCGGGATTCCACCTTGCCTTCCGAAATGCGGGGATACACATATATGGCATATCGCTCCAAGATCACTTCGTAGTTTTTCCACTTGTGAAAACTTTTCAGATTGTCTTCTCCCATGATCAGGCAGAAATCATATTCGGGATACTTTTCTTCCAAATGGGCAAGTGTATTCACCGTATAATTGGGCTGTGGAAGATCGAACTCGATAGTACTTGCTTTGAGTTTTGGATAATCCTCAACGGCAATGCGCACCATCGCAAGACGATGAATGTCGTCCAGAAGTGAGTTTTTCTTTTTATGCGGATTATGAGGTGTTACCACTAACCAGACTTCATCAAGATCACTAAATTCCACCATATAATTGGCAATGGTAAGGTGGCCAACATGTATAGGGTTAAAAGTTCCGAAGTACAATCCGATTTTCTTGTTTCCCCTCATTTTTTATTCTTCTGAATCTTCTAATACTTTATTAGACTCTTGATTAGACGAGATATGTTTCAAAACCAGGGATTCAGCTTCTTTTAAGGCATCTTCCAATTTATCATTTACAATAACATGATCGAATTGAGGAGCCGTAGCCATCTCGATGGAAGCTTTGGCGATCCTCATATTTATCTTTTCGTCGTCTTCGGTCTTTCTTTTTTTGAGACGGATCTTTAATTCCTCCACACTTGGAGGTTCTACAAAAACTGCCAGGGTCTTTTCGGGGTATTTCTTCTTAATTCGAAGTCCGCCAACCACATCTATGTCGAAGATCACATTCTTCCCCATGGCCCATAACCTGTTCACTTCAGCATGCAAAGTTCCATAGAAATTATCCCTGTACACCTCTTCCCACTCCAGGAAATCGTGATTTTTAATGTGATTTTTGAATTCTTCTATAGAAATAAAATAGTAGTCTTCTCCTTCTTTTTCGGCCCCTCTTGGTTTTCTGGATGTGGCCGAAACTGAAAACGCAAGATTGAGATGTTCCTGCTTGAGTAAATGTCGGACAATTGTTGTTTTACCACTTCCGGAAGGTGCCGAAAACACTATGAGTTTTCCGCCTTTCATTACAGTACATTTAAGGCTTGTTCCTTGATCTTTTCCAACTCGTCTTTCATCTGAACCACCAGCTGCTGCATGGGTGCGTAGTTCGCTTTACTGCCAATAGTATTGATCTCACGGCCAATTTCCTGGGAGATGAAACCTAGTTTTTTCCCGTTGGATGTATGGTTCTCCAGGGTTTCTTTAAAATAGTCTAAATGATTTTTTAGTCGAACCTGCTCTTCGGTGATATCGTATTTTTCCAGGTAATAGATAAGTTCCTGCTCAAATCTATTCTCATCTACACTTTCTTTTAATTCGGAAATTGCCTTCCGCAATCTATCTTTCACATTGTCTATGCGCTGTGGGTCCATCTCGATCACTTTGGCTAAAAGGGCATCGATATTTACCACTCGCTGGAGAAATTCGG
>QQUG01000006.1 GCA_008501705.1 Flavobacterium sp. | reverse complement strand
TGAAAGAAGAATCAAGAAACGTGGAGCGAAACGATTTATAGATAACCATTTCGGGGTGTAGCGTAGCCCGGTTATCGCGCCTGCTTTGGGAGCAGGAGGTCGCAGGTTCGAATCCTGCCACCCCGACCAATGAAAGTCGGACACAGAAAGTGTCCGACTTTTTTATTTCCACGAGAAACTAAGCTTGCTTAAGTTTCGAAGTTGGAATAAAAAAGTGGAGGAAGCGAAGCTTCGCGAATTTTATTGATTTTTCTATCACTCAGGGCTTTTACTAGGCATTAGACTCATCGAATATATAAAAATGAGATGTCGAGTAATTTATTACATTGCATTCGACAAATTAATTTCATGAAAACCTGCTTTCTTTATTTGCTGTTGCTACCTGTATTTTACAGTTGCAACGAAGCTATGAAGGATACTGTAGATGACACCAATTCTGCATTGGTTAGCTCAAATTTTGTGTGTTATGCAGATGGAAAAACTCCAAATTACATTAAGAGAATCAGGGATGCCATTTTTGTTTACGACTCCGAGCTAAGAAAGGATACAGCGTTTAATAAACAAATCGAAGGAATGAGATTTATACCCAGAGGTGTGTTTATGATGGGTGCAGTTGGAGATTTAGCATTAGATAGAGAATATCCCAAACACCCGGTAAAAGTAGATGGGTTCTATATGGATACATATGAGGTCACAAATGCCGATTTTAAAAGATTTGTTGAAGCCACCGGGTATATAACCATTGCCGAAAGGCCTGTCGATTGGGAAGAGTTAAAAAAACACGTTCCCGCTGGAACACCCAAACCCCCCAAAGAAATACTTCAACCGGGGTCACTGGTTTTCAAACCAAAAAGTAATATAACACAGCTAAATTATATTTCCCAATGGTGGTCCTGGACCAACTTCGCTAATTGGAAACATCCGGAAGGGCCGGAAAGTACAATAGAAGGCAAGGATGATCATCCCGTGGTTCATATTGCCTTGGAAGACGCTAAGGCTTATGCAAAGTGGGCGGGAAAACGATTGCCAACCGAAGCCGAATGGGAATGGGCAGCGCGTGGCGGACTGCAAGACCCTATATATCCCTGGGGAGATTGCGATGTGAACGATGCACCGTATAGAGCAAATTTCTTTCAAGGTACTTTTCCTAACATGAATACAGTTGAGGATAGATATGAAAACACTGCGCCGGTAGGTAGTTTTGTAAGTAATGGGTATGGCCTATACGATATGGCTGGTAATGTATGGGAGATCACAGCCGATTGGTACGACGAGAATTATTATAAGACGCTGTCGGTATCAGATACGCTTGAGAATCCCTCCGGGGTTAAAAAAGAGAATTTCGGTGTTGGGCCTTCTGCCCTACATAGTGTTATTAAAGGCGGGTCGTATTTGTGTAATGACAGTTATTGTGCAAGTTACAGGGTGTCAGCTCGTATGCCTCTCGAACTGGATGCGGCAATGAATCATGTAGGTTTCCGATGTGTTGTTGATATCAAAGAATAGAAAAATGAGAAAATAATTTTATAGATAAACAAACATTTTGATTTAACTTCTCGATGCGAGCATTTATTCGTCTCAAATGTTTGCTTTACTTTTGGTATAACGCATTATTTATCTAAATTTGCAGCCGTCTAAGACAAGACACGCTATAGGGTCGCGTAGCTCAGTTGGATAGAGCATCTGCCTTCTAAGCAGACGGTCACAGGTTCGAATCCTGTCGCGATCACGAATAAACCAACAAAAAGGTGAACTTCGAGCGAGTTTCCAAAAAGGAAGCTCGCTTTCTTTTTGGAACAAAGCGAAGAGGTTCTTTTGTTGGTTTTCAGCGCGGAGCGCTGTCAGGATCATGAGTGAAACGAGTCATCCTGTTTAGTTGAGCGCGGAGCGCTGTCAGGATCATGAGTGAAACGAGTCATCCTGTTTAGTTGAGCGCGGAGCGCTGTCAGGATCATGAGTGAAACGAGTCATCCTGTTTAGTTGAGCGCGGAGCGCTGTCAGGATCATGAGTGAAACGAGTCATCCTGTTTAGTTGAGCGCGGAGCGCTGTCAGGATCATGAGTGAAACGAGTCATCCTGTTTAGTTGAGCGCGGAGCGCTGTCAGGATCATGAGTGAAACGAGTCATCCTGTTTAGTTGAGCGCGGAGCGCTGTCAGGATCATGAGTGGAACGAGTACTCCTGGATAATACCATATCACTTTCCTAGTCGAGCCTGCCCGCCAGCTGGCCCCTCGTTAAAAATGTCCACTGGACATTTTCTTCACACTCGGTCCGGAGCACGAACGAAGTGAGTACTCCTGTTTAGTTTTAAGAAGCCCCTTCCTTGAGATCAGGCGAAGCGAACTTATTTAGTCATTCTGTCACCTAACCACTATTTAAAACCGATACCGAACAAATGCTTCCATTGCAGCATAATCGGCCATACCAACCAACCTGTAAAGTGCCGCCGTATTTTTATTTCGTTCTTCGGCTCGCATCCAGAATTCCCTGTCATCATCTCCCTGGTACATAACTCTGTCTTTTTGCGACTGATGGAAGAAAATGGCATGTCGTTTTTTGACGACCTGGTCTGGGCTCATGGGTACAGCCATTTCGATCTCATGCAATTCCCATTCATGCCAAGCACCCTTGTAGAGCCAAACCCAACACTCTTGCATAAAGTATTCAGATCGAAGCCTATTCAGCGTCTCAAACAAGGCGTCCAGGCATACTTTATGAGTACCGTGTGGATCGGCAAGATCACCGGCAGCATAGATCTGATGCGGTTTTATCTTGGTGATAATTTCAACCATTAATTCGATATCTGCCTCGGATAATCCGCTTTTTTTAACTTTCCCTGTTTCATAAAAAGGCAGGTCCAGAAAATGCACTTTATTATCGGGTAGCCCCAGGTATCGTAGAGCGGCATAAGATTCACTTCTTCTAATATTCCCTTTAAGCCGCCGGAGTGCAATGCTGTCTATAGCATGATCGCTTTTATTATTTAATTCATCCAGGAGTTGATTCTTTACATCTGAATCCGGTTGGAGAAAATTGGCAATCTCAATATATTTCAGAGCTTCCTGGTTTGAAACAGCTATGTTGCCCGAAGTTTGATAGACAACATGCACATCATGCCCCTGCTCTATTAATCTGTCTAAAGTACCTCCCATGGAAATTACATCGTCATCCGGGTGCGGACTGAAAACCACAACCCGTTTGGAAGCCGGAATGGCGCGTTCAGGCCGTTTGCTGTCGTCGGCATCGGGTTTTCCTCCCGGCCATCCCGTAATAGTATGTTGTAATGTATTGAACATTTGGATATTGAGATCGTAAGCAGAACCTTCTTCTGCAAGTAATCCGGACATCCCGTGATTGTTATAATCCTTATCTGTAAGGCGTAGAATAGATTTACAGGTTGTTTCACATAACCAGACAATTGCTTTGCGTTTCAATTCTTGTGTCCAATTACAGGGGCCAACCAACCACGGGCTTTTATTACGCGTAAGTTGTGAGCCCGCTTCATAATCTAGAACAAAAGTAGTGTTCTCGTGTCGCTGCAAATAAGTGGCGGGTACTTCCGAAGAAATTTCTCCTTCAATAGTTTCTTTAATGATCTCGGCTTTATGCTGTCCCCAGGCTAGTAAAATAATACGTCTGGCCTTTCGTACCGTTGCTATTCCCATTGTGATCGCTCGTCGTGGGACATTGTCTATTCCAAGAAATGAATCGGAGGCATCTACCCTGGTAATATGGTCTAGTGTAATAATCCTTGTGCCAGAATTGAAATGCGATCCGGGTTCGTTAAAACCAATATGCCCGGTACGTCCTATCCCTAATAATTGAAGATCCAATCCTCCGTAAGATGCTATCTTCTCTTCGTAATTAAGACAAAATTCATGGATATTTTCATAGTCCAGTTCGCCATTTGGAATGTTTATGCTCTCCTCCTTAATGTCTATATGATCGAATAAATGTTCCCGCATAAAGTGATCATAGCTCTGCAGGTTTTTCTTATCCATAGGATAATATTCATCTAAATTGAAAGTGATAACATGCTTGAAACTAAGGCTTTCCTCCTGGTGTAACCGTACAAGTTCCTCATATACCTTTATCGGGGAGGAACCGGTAGCGAGTCCGAGGACACAATGCTCTCCCATCTTTCCCTTTTTCCTTATGAGGTCTGCAATTTCATTCGCAACTGCGATGGAAGCCTCGCTGTAATGGGGAAATTCTACATTATGAATTTTCTCAAACCTCGTACTTTCAAATTGGCCGGCCGGTTGATATGCGATCTTTATCATAATGTGAACTAAATTATTCCGGGTATTCTACCCGAAGATGATAGATATTATTTAGCTTTTTCTTCAGTACTTTTTTAATAGTTTGAATTTCTTTAAAGGTAATATGTGCGTTTAGAAATTGCCCATTATCCATTTGGGCGTTAACTATCTTTTCTACGAAGGCGTCGATCTTGGAAGATGTAGGGTCTTTAAGGCTTTTACTCGCCGCTTCCACACTGTCTGCCATCATGAGTATGGCGGTTTCTCTGGAAAACGGTATGGGTCCTGGATATGCGAAATCTTCTTTATTGGCCTCT
Source organism: Flavobacterium sp. (assembly GCA_008501705.1). GTDB lineage: Bacteria > Bacteroidota > Bacteroidia > Flavobacteriales > Flavobacteriaceae > Pukyongia. Next base: position 17,343 of record QQUG01000006.1, on the reverse strand, counting down.
CCGTTCAATTCTTTCTCTTTCTTATAAAAGTAATAAACGAGGTTGGTTCCGTGATGTGTACGAATGAAATCTATAATTCTATCCGGTAGATTGTTCTTCCTGGCAATTTCAATTCCCCTAATAACATGATCTATAATGATCTTAGCACTTTCCTTTGGGGCTAATTCGTTATGCGTGTTAACAGCATTCAACTGATTTTCGGTAAAATAAGTGGGATTTTGCATTTTGCCAATATCATGATACAAGGCTCCTACGCGCACCAACATAGCGTTGGCACCTATCTCATTAGCGGCAGCTTCCGAAAGGTTAGCCACATTGAGAGAATGGTGAAAAGTACCCGGAGCCTTGTTAGATAACTCTTTGAGTAGCTTACTATTAGTGTCGGTTAATTCAAGTAAAGATACATCCGATACCAAGCCGAATAACTTTTCATAGAAGTAAATTAGCGGATGTGCGAACAGTGTTGCCAGGCCACACAAGATAAAATAACCAAAGGTCTCCCATTGCAAGGTCTGAATATTTCCTTCTTGAATGATGAAAAAAGCGAAATACCCGATAATATAAATAAAAGTGATCTGCCCTACAGAGATAAATAAATTGGCTCTTCGGTAAAGTTCCGATACCGTAAGGATGGTCACGATCCCTGCAATAATTTGCAGGAACAGGTACTCAAAACTATTCGGTACAATAAATCCTAGCAATAATAAAGTAAGAACGTGCACAAAAAGTCCCAGTCGTGGGTCGAAGAAGGCTTTCAGAATGAGAGGGAGCACACATAAAGGAACCACATAAACGTAAGCTGCATTTAACTTTACGATAAAGGTGGTAAGAAATACCATTAGGACGATATTGAAGAATATAAAAGTAACCTTGGTATTATTAGAATAGATATCCTCCCGGTATTTTTTCAGAAATAAAAATAACATCAGAAACACCAGGGATACCAACATGGCATAGCCTACCAACAGCCATATTAGGTTCGATTTGCTCCAAACCTGTGATTTGTATTCATCCTTCAATGAATTAAGGATCTGAAAGGTATCTCCTTCCACCACTTCACCTTTAGCAATGATACGGCCTCCTTTCTCTATGATTCCTCTGTTGGGATTAAGGCTTTCTATTTCGGTTTCTATGGCCGATTCGGAAAGTTGCTGATTAAATGTCACACTTGGCACCATGGATCGTTTCAAGAGGATCTCCATATAATTCCAGACATTCTCCGAATTAGTACCGGCCTTTATCATTTCCAGCACTTTTTCATCCAGATTATCTTGCTTTATAATTTGGCGATACGGGATCTCCTCCACTTCATTGCCTTTTTTTAAATAAACAAGTTGATCCTGCGAATAGGCATGTATCTCGGCAGTAACGCCAAATAAATGCATCTTATCTATAATAGTGTTACCTAAATTGAGAAGTGACTGCTTACTGTTGGTGTAGAGCAAGTCTACATAAGATTCGTTCAGTAATTGCTGAAATTTACTTTTGGACTGTTCAACACTACTCGTGTCATAATCGAAATAAGGGACGGCGTTCTTTCTTATCTCGGCCTTTTCGTTCGCAATGGCTTCCTCACTCTTCTTGATGGTAAAACTAAAGGGAGCATAAAGGTTTTCGTATTGCCATGGTTTCCCTTTCTGAAAATCATATTTGAACTGTCCGCCTTTTGGAAGTAAGTATATCACCAGTAAAGTAGAAGCTATAAACAAGAAGATCTTGTAAACAAGGGCTTGTTTCCTGGAGAACTGCGACAAACGTTTGTTCATAACCTCAAATGTACAGGAAAAAGTAGAAATAATGAATCATTATTCTAACAAGCATTGGTCATGGAGATTGATAATTCATATTATAATATGTAAATTTGCGTTCTTCTTATCAATTTAGAAAATTCGCAAGCTAATGAGTAAAAATGTAGTAATTGTATCGGCAGTAAGAACACCAATAGGAAGTTTTATGGGAGGTTTGTCTTCTCTTTCTGCCTCCACTTTAGGATCAACTGCCATTAAAGGAGCAATGTCTAAGATCAACCTGGATCCGAATCTGGTGGATGAAGTATTTATGGGTAATGTTGTACAGGCCGGTGTTGGACAGGCTCCTGCCAGACAAGCTGCATTAGGTGCCGGTATTCCAGACACTGTCCCTTGTACTACTGTAAATAAAGTATGTGCTTCGGGTATGAAGGCCGTTATGTTTGCTGCACAGGCTATTTCCCTGGGCGATGCAGATATAGTGGTAGCCGGAGGTATGGAAAGTATGAGTAATATTCCACATTACTTGCATTTACGAAACGGACATAAATTTGGTCCGAAGACAATGATCGACGGGATGCAAAAGGACGGATTAGTCGATGCTTATGATGAACAAGCCATGGGAGTTTGTGCAGATCTGTGCGCTACCGAACATCATTTCTCAAGAGAGGAGCAGGATGCATTTGCTATACAATCTTACGAACGATCTGCCAAAGCCTGGGCCGAAGGCAAATTCGCGAACGAGGTAGTAGCTGTGGAAGTTCCACAAAGACGAGGGGAACCAACAGTCGTTTCCGAAGACGAAGAATATAAGAACGTACGAATGGATAAAATACCGGCTTTGCGACCGGCATTCTCCAAGGAAGGGACGGTTACAGCTGCCAACGCTTCTACTATAAATGATGGTGCCGGAGCTGTAATTCTTATGAGCGAAGAAAAAGCCAAAGCCATGGGAATCTCTCCTTTGGCGATCATAAAAAGCTATGCGGACGCTGCCCAGGAGCCTAAATGGTTCACTACCGCACCTGCCAAGGCTTTGCCTAAAGCACTGGCTAAAGCAGGTCTTGAGATCAATGAGGTAGATTTTTTCGAGTTCAATGAGGCCTTTGCCGTTGTGGGGCTCGCAAATATGAAAATTCTTGGTTTAAATGATAAGAATGTGAATGTAAATGGAGGGGCAGTTTCTCTAGGTCACCCCCTTGGTTGTAGTGGTGTACGAATTCTTATTACACTCATAAACATACTTGAACAGAACAATGCGCGATACGGAGCAGCTGCCATTTGTAACGGTGGTGGCGGGGCTTCTGCCATGGTAATTGAACGCCTCTAACGTCTGCCCGCATTGATGAAACACGGCATTTGCAATTTAAGTATCGTACCATTACGTTCCGAGGCGTCCGATAGGAGCGAAATGGTTAGCCAAATACTTTACGGAGAAACTTTTAAAATCCTGGATCATAGAAAAAAATGGAGTAGGATTAAACTGCATTTCGATAAGTATGAGGGCTGGATAGACAACAAGCAATTTACCGGTATTTCTAAGGATGATTTCAAAAAATTAAACGACCAGCCCAAAGAGTTGCTGTCCGATCTGGTTAATTTCTTAACGAACGAAAAAGAGGAACTTAATCTTATTACTATTGGGAGCAACGTAGCGGCAGCTAATTATTTGGGGCATACTTTTGAGGGTAATCGGGTGGAAAGCACTTTGCCTAAATCCGCCATTGTAGAATCAGCGCTTTTATTTCTTAACACGCCTTATCTATGGGGAGGAAAATCACCTTTCGGGATCGATTGCAGCGGTTTTACACAACTCGTTTACAAACTTTGCGGACATCAATTACTGCGTGACGCAAGTGATCAGGCCACTCAGGGCGAAGCGCTAAGTTTTATAGAAGAAAGTGAACCGGGAGACCTGGTTTTTTTTGATAATCCCGATGGGGATATTATTCATGTGGGGATCATTATGGCCGATCATCATATTATTCACGCTCATGGGAAAGTTCGTATAGATCGTCTTGATCATACAGGTATTTTTAATCGGGAACGGAGAACGCATACCCACAAACTTCGGGTGATAAAACGTATTGTATAAAAAAAATCCTCCTGCGTTTGTGCCCAGGAGGATTTTCTAATTTTTGATAAAAATTGGTTATTGTTTACTTTCCAATTCTGCAAGTTTTGCCTTCGCTATCTTAAATTTATCATCCTCACCTACCTGTCCGTAAATATTCATGAGTGTTCTCAATAATTCCAGGTTATTGGGACGGTCCTTGGCCGCTGCTTCTAAGTAAGGCATTGATTCGCGATAAAGACCGTTTTTTATTTCTTTTAATTCGTCGTAGCGGTCGTAATCTTTTTGAGATGTTCCCAGATTGTTCATCTCTTCAATAATGGGTCCCTCCTTTGCGAGAATCGTAGCAGCAATATTGATCTTGGCATTGGTAAATGTAGGATCCAATTCCAGGGCCTTCTTATAATACTGAATTGCTTTTTCTGAATCTCCTTTGTTTGCACTACCTACACCCAGATTGTAATATAGCTCCGGATTGTTCGGATCATCGGCAATGATCTCTTCCATTAACCTGCTATACTTTTCCATATCCTCCATCTTATATGCCATATCGGCCTCGGCCCGAAGCAGACTCTTATCATTCGGGTTAGCCTCACGCGCTTCCTTCATAAGAGCTAAGGCTTTTTCGTTGTCGTTACGACTAATATAAATAAGGGTTACTTTCTGAAGCACATCGCCTCGAACAGATTCGGACATTCTTTCGGTTGGATTTGTATATTTTCCTGAAAGCATATTGGTGTTTCGGTCACTTTCGGAAGCAAATACAACATCCTCTCCGGTTTCAATATCTGTGGCGACAAATTCCTCTTTGATACCGGTATAACCCATATCCAATAAGGTGGTGTAATATTCCAGGGCCTTATCATAATTTTTCGCATTAACAGCATTTCCCGCAGCATAGTACAGGTCTGAAGTATCCTTCTGAATTGTATAACTAGTATACAATTTCTCCGCAGCTCGTGCGTAATTATGAGCATTTTGATCTGTCACCGCACTGTTTACCAAGGCTACTCTCAGGTTTTGCTTTCCGGTTGCTACTTCCTGTGCTATCTTCCCTGAGGGAGAAAGTTCGGTCGCCATTTTAAAGGCATCTGCAGCCGATTTTAATTTAGTATAATCTGTAGCACCAGCATCGGCCAGATAGGCCTTTCCTTTAACCATGTAAAATTGGGCCTTCATTTCGTTATCAGCGGCTCCTATTAAGGATTCGGCCTGATTTATATAGCTTATGGCTTCTGCCGCATTTCCGGCATTTAATGCTTTCTCGGCTTTTTTAATTTCTTTCTTCTGTCCGAAAGCAAAGGCTGTAATACATAATAAGCCCGCCAGCAATAATTTTTTTCTCATTGTAATGGTTTTAATTTTTATTCATTATTTTCAGTATCCGCGTCATTATTATCAAGAGTGGTGCCATTCTCAGTTTCAGTAATTTCACCTTCGGTCTCTTCCCCGTTTTCGTCTACTTCATCTTCATCGTGCATGACCTTTGCCACAGCTGCAATTGCATCATCTTCTCTCACCTTTATCAAACGAACACCCTGTGTAGCTCGTCCCATCACTCTTAGATCTTCAACAGCCATTCTTATCGCGATCCCGGATTTATTGATGATCATCAGGTCGTCCGAATCACTTACATTCTTGATGGCTACTAAGTTACCGGTTTTTTCTGTAACATTAATAGTCTTAACTCCTTTCCCACCCCGGTTTGTGATGCGGTAGTCCTCTATGCTCGATCGTTTTCCGTAGCCGTTTTCAGACACAACCAATATTTCGGTTTCCGCATCTTCAATAGCTATCATGCCTACAACTTCATCATCTTTATGCCCTAAGGTGATTCCTCGAACACCTGATGCATTCCTCCCCATAGGGCGAGTCTTTTCTTCTTCAAAACGTATTGCCTTACCACTTTTAACCGCGAGCATTACCTGGCTCTCACCATTGGTTAGCTTAGCTTCAAGAAGTTCGTCGTTTTCTTTAATGGTGATGGCATTGATACCATTGGTACGCGGACGAGAATACTGCTCTAGTGGAGTTTTTTTAACCTGGCCTTTTTTTGTTGCCATGATCACATAATGGTTATTGATATAATCTTCATCCTTCAGGTCCTGAGTACAAATGAAAGCTTTTACTTTATCATCCTGTTCGATATTGATCAGATTCTGAATAGCTCGACCTTTTGATGTTCTGCTACCTTCCGGAATTTCAAACACTCTCATCCAGAAACATTTTCCTTTTTGTGTGAAGAACAACATATACTGATGATTAGTTCCAACAAACAAATGCTCCAGGAAGTCTTCATTTCGCGTTGCCGATGCCTTCTGTCCTACTCCACCACGATTTTGTTTTTTGTATTCAGTTAGCGAAGTTCGCTTAATATAACCGGCATGAGAAATGGTAATAACCACTTTTTCATCGGCAATAAGATCGGTGATACTTACATCACCACCAGCATATTCGATCACAGATCGTCTCTCATCTCCGTATTTGGATTTGATCTCCTCAAGCTCATCCTTGATGATCTGCATTCTTCGCTCTTTTCTAGCAAGAATATCTTTATAATCTTCGATGGTCGCCATCAATTCTTCGTATTCAGTACGAAGTTTATCCTGTTCCAGGCCGGTCAGTTGTCTCAATCGCATTTCTACGATGGCCTTTGCCTGAATCTCAGACAATTCGAAAGTTTCTATCAATTTTTCGCGAGCCTCTTCGGCATTGGAAGAAGCACGTATTAGCGCTATCACCTCGTCTATATTATCGGAGGCTATAATTAGTCCTTCCAGAATATGTGCACGCTCTTCGGCCTTCCGAAGTAAATATTCGGTACGGCGGGTTACTACTTCATGGCGGTGTTCCACAAAATAGTGGATCATTTCCTTAAGATTGAGTAATCGTGGCCGTCCTTTTACAAGGGCAATATTGTTCACACTAAAGCTGGATTGCAGCTCTGTGTATTTATAAAGCATGTTGAGTACGATATTGGGGATGGCGTCACGCTTCAGAATATAAACGATCCGCATTCCATTACGGTCAGATTCATCCCTGATATTGGAAATACCATCGATTTTCTTATCGTTCACCAGATCGGCCGTCTTCTTGATCATATTGGCCTTATTCACCTGGTATGGGATCTCTGTTACAACAATACATTCGCGGCCATTGATCTCTTCAAAATTCGCCTTTCCGCGCATCACAATACGTCCTCTGCCTGTATGGAAGGCTTCTTTTACCCCTTCATACCCGTAAATTACACCACCCGTTGGAAAATCGGGTGCCTTCACGTGCTGCATTAGCTCGTCGATCTCTATCTCGTGATTATCTATATAGGCGATCGTTCCATCAATTACTTCGGTCAAATTATGAGGCGGCATATTTGTTGCCATTCCTACAGCGATTCCGGAAGCGCCGTTAATTAAAAGACCCGGTACTCGAGTTGGAAGCACGGTAGGCTCCTGTAAGGTATCATCGAAGTTTAACTGGTGATCTACTGTCTCTTTATCGATATCGGAGAGCATATCCTCTGAGATCTTGCGCATACGCGCTTCTGTATAACGCATTGCGGCCGGGCTGTCTCCATCTATGGATCCAAAGTTACCCTGGCCGTCCACCAACATATAACGAAGGCTCCATTCCTGCGCCATCCGCACCATGGCGTCGTATACCGAGGTATCACCATGGGGGTGATATTTACCCAGAACCTCCCCAACTATCCTTGCCGATTTCTTGTGGGCACTGTTCGACCTTACTCCTAATTCGTGCATTCCGTAAAGAACGCGCCTGTGAACAGGTTTCATTCCATCCCGCACATCTGGCAGTGCTCGTGACACTATGACGGACATAGAATAATCTATGTACGCAGATTTCATTTCATCTTCAATATTTATCGGGATCAGTTTTTCGCCTTCAGCCATAGAAATATTCGTTTAATTTTTACTGTTAAATCTAAAAGGCAAGATACACCTTTTTGTAAGTTTTAACAGGGCTTCCCGACGTATTAATTCACGATTTTATTAACAAATATTTAGTAGTAAATCGTTAATAAGTATCGAACTTTATTCTTTGAATTTCCGATGTTTTTTTGTCCTTTTACTGGAGTTCATCTAAAGTGGGTATGGTTTTTGCCTTTTTTTAGGTAATTTTAGAGTTTTTAGAAGGAATTGGATTTAAATATATGGATGATAATTTTTCCCCAAGAGTAAAAGATGTAATTGCTTACAGCAAGGAGGAGGCCCTAAGATTGGGCCACGATTTTATTGGTACCGAGCACCTCATGCTTGGTTTACTTCGCGATGGGAATGGTAAAGCAGTAACTATCCTTAATGCCCTGGATGTGGATCTTAACCATTTAAGACGTAAAGTTGAGATATTAAGCCCGGCAAACCCAAGTGCGGGATCCAGTACTAACGACAAGAAAAACCTGCATCTCACCAGACAGGCCGAGCGGGCTTTGAAAACCACCTTCCTGGAAGCAAAATTGTTTCAAAGCTCATCGATCAATACAGCACATTTGTTACTCTGTATACTTCGGAATGAGAACGATCCAACAACCAAATTGCTGAATAAACTGAAAGTAGATTACGATGGTGTAAAAGATCAATTTAAACTTATGATCACAAACGATGAAGATTATATAGAAAGCCCGTCGTCCGAGTCATTTCCTAACGAGGATGATGCTACTGGCGATGAAGAGACTTCCAAAGAGAATCTATTCTCCGGTACAAGTAGCAAGGGGAACAAGAAATCTAAAACCCCTGTTTTGGATAACTTCGGTAGGGATCTAACCAACCTGGCCGAAGAAGGTAAACTCGATCCGGTTGTGGGCAGGGAAGCCGAAATACAACGTGTCTCACAAATCCTTAGCCGAAGAAAGAAAAACAATCCCCTGCTTATCGGTGAACCTGGTGTGGGAAAATCGGCTATCGCCGAAGGCCTCGCCCTGCGTATCATCCAGCGTAAAGTGTCTCGTATTTTATACGATAAGCGCGTAGTTACCCTCGACCTGGCAAGCCTTGTTGCAGGAACTAAATATCGCGGTCAGTTTGAAGAACGAATGAAGGCCGTAATGAACGAATTAGAGAAGAATGATGACATTATTCTCTTCATTGATGAAATCCATACCATTGTTGGTGCAGGAGGTGCTACAGGCTCTCTGGATGCGTCCAATATGTTTAAACCGGCACTTGCACGGGGAGAAATTCAATGTATTGGGGCCACTACCCTGGACGAATACAGACAATATATTGAAAAGGACGGCGCGTTAGAACGTAGATTTCAGAAGGTGCTTGTAGAGCCTACTTCCGTAGAGGAAACTATTGAAATTCTTCAGAATATAAAAGATAAGTATGAGGCCCACCACAATGTGAGCTATACCGATGCGGCCCTGGAAGCCTGTGTGAAACTCACCAACAGGTACATGACCGAAAGATTTTTACCGGACAAGGCTATCGATGCCCTTGACGAAGCGGGCTCTCGGGTTCATATCACAAATATTAATGTTCCTGAAAAGATCCTTGAGATCGAACAGAAACTTGAGGAAGTTCGGGAACTGAAGAATTCTGTGGTGAAAAAACAGAAATACGAGGAAGCTGCAAAACTACGTGACGACGAAAAGAACCTCGAAAAGGAACTTGCCACCGAGCAAGAAGCCTGGGAAAGTGATTCGAAACTGCATAAGGAAACCGTAGATGAGGAAAATGTTGCCGAAGTGGTTTCTATGATGACCGGTGTTCCAGTGAATCGTATCGCCCAGACAGAAAGCAACAAACTGGCCGAACTACCTGCTCGAATAAAAGGAAAAGTGATCGGACAGGATGAGGCTGTTTCGAAAGTTGTGAAAGCAATTCAACGAAACAGAGCGGGTCTTAAAGATCCGAATAAGCCAATTGGGTCCTTCATCTTCCTTGGACAGACCGGTGTTGGGAAAACCCAACTGGCAAAAGTTCTCGCGAGGGAATTATTTGATAGCGAAAATGCACTCGTACGTGTAGATATGAGTGAGTATATGGAAAAATTTGCAGTGTCCAGACTTATTGGTGCACCACCGGGATATGTAGGATATGAAGAAGGTGGTCAACTTACCGAAAAGATCCGTAGAAAACCTTATGCTGTAGTGTTACTTGACGAAATCGAAAAGGCCCACCCCGATGTATTTAATATGCTGCTGCAAGTGCTTGACGATGGATATCTAACAGATAGCCTGGGAAGAAAGATCGATTTCAGAAATACCATTATTATCATGACGTCCAATATTGGAGCGAGAAAACTGAAGGACTTCGGACAAGGAGTAGGATTTGGAACTGCCGCTAAGGAAAGTCAGGCAGATTCTCACGCAAAAAGTGTGATAGAAAATGCACTAAAGAAGACTTTTGCACCAGAATTCCTGAATCGTGTAGATGACGTTATGGTGTTCAATCCTTTGGAAAGAGAACATATACACGCCATTATCGATATAGAATTGGAGAAATTATATGAAAGAATTTCTGATATTGGGTATACCCTTACGCTAACAGATAAAGCAAAAGACTATATAGCCGATAAAGGTTTCGACAAGGAGTATGGCGCGAGGCCTTTAAAAAGGGCTATTCAGAAATACATAGAAGATGCACTTGCGGAAGAGATCATCAATTCCAATCTGCGTGAAGGCGATTCTATTGCCATGGATCTGGATGAAAAGAAAAATGAACTTAAGATCAAGATCAAGAAACAAAAGAAGACAACAGAGTCTTAGTTTTTGTTCTGTATAAAAATAAGCACCTGTTCCAATACAACAGGTGCTTTTTTGTTGGTGTAAACAAGGAGAAATAAATTCAGAAATGAAAGATAAGAATCAGGTAAAACAAAGAATTCTTGAAGAAATAGAAGCTACTCGTCTTCTCGTGGAGAAATACCGCGATCTCACCAAACCCATCGCTCTGGAAAATGCAATTGGACGTGTTTCCCGTATGGATGCCATCAATAATAAGTCTGTAAACGAAGCTGCATTACGCAAGGCTGAGAGTAAACTGAAAAACCTTCAAGTGGCCCTTACAAAGATTGAAGACCCCGATTTCGGATATTGTTTATCTTGCAAAAAAGAGATACCTTTAGGTAGGATACTTTTAATGCCTCACGCAGTTAGCTGTGTAAATTGTGCGAGATAAAGAGTGAACTTAACCAAAATGCTTTCTGAAGACAAACATATCGAGACTTTCGATTTTGGTGTTGCCCAATTATATCGGGACTATATCCTTATGGAGATGAACGAAGGTATTACAGTAGACTTCGAAATTAACAAACAGCTGTGTGATTATGCCGCCAATTTTTATAAAGACAAGCCTTTTGGTTATATAACGCATCGTAAAAACTCCTATTCGGTAGATCCATACGTTTATATTGAGACTTCAAAGTTAAAAGGACTGGTTGCATTTGCTATCGTATCCAATAAGAATATAAGGCGTGAAACAGCGATTCTTGAGCAAATATTTCTGAATAAACCTTTAAAGACATTTAAGGATTTAAAACCTGCAATTTCCTGGGTGCAAGGCCACGTGTTAATTAATTAAATAAAATATCACTTTCAATATTCATACTTTGTAAAAACCCTATCGATGTGTGTATGTCGTTAGCCAGAAGTCGGTCTTCATCAACAAAAGGAACTGCATTTCTAAACGAGCTCACGAAACTTTCAAGAAAAGGAGAAGACTTTTTAGGTCTTCTGAATTCCAATGCCTGGGAGGCATTGAATAATTCAATGGCAAGTACAGTTTCCAGGTTCTCTAATATCCTGTGGCATTTCGTAGCGGCATTAGCCCCCATACTTACATGATCTTCCTGCCCGTTGGACGACACGATCGAATCTACAGAGGCGGGCGTGGCAAGTTGTTTGTTCTGACTCACAATACTTGCCGCCGTATACTGCGGGATCATGAAGCCGCTGTTCAAACCGGGGTTATTAACCAGGAAATCGGGCAATCCTCTTAATCCGGATACCAACTGAAATGTGCGCCGTTCAGAAATATTAGCTAGCTCGGCTAGGGCTATCGACAAGTAATCTAAAGCGAGGGCCAATGGCTGCCCGTGAAAATTACCGCCAGATATAATTTTATCTTCAGCTACAAAGATATTTGGATTATCAGTTACAGAGTTTATCTCAGTTTTAAAGGTTTTATGTGCAAAAACTATAGTGTCTTTACTTGCACCATGTACCTGTGGGATACAACGAAACGAATAGGGATCTTGCACATTTTCCTTTTCACTCTTAGCTATTTCACTCCCTTCAAGCAGATATACCATTCGCTCGGCAGTTTTAACCTGTCCACGATGAGGCCGTGCCAGGTGTACAAGTGGATCGAACGGACTCATATTGCAATCGAAGGCGTCTAAAGACACAGCACTAATCACATCTGCCAAATAGGATAATTTATGGGCTCGGAGCAATATATAAACACCGTAAGCACTCATAAACTGAGTTCCATTGAGTAGTGCGAGACCTTCCTTAGCTTCAAGGGTTATCGGCTCCCAATTATGTTGTTTCAAAACTTTTGCAGCGTCAACGATCTTATCCTTTACATACACCTCCCCTTTTCCAATTAATGGCAGGGCCAGGTGCGCCAATGGGGCAAGGTCGCCCGAGGCACCTAAACTTCCCTGTGTATAAACTACCGGAAGTATATCGTGATTGAAAAATTCGATAAGGCGTTCTACGGTTTTAAGCTGAACTCCACTATGTCCATAGCTCAACGACTGTATCTTTAATAACAACATTAGTCGGATCACATGTTTTGGGACGTATTCTCCGGTTCCACATGCATGAGACATTACCAGGTTTTCCTGAAGTTTAGAGAGGTTTTCTGAAGAGATCTTCACATTACACAAAGCACCAAACCCCGTATTTATACCGTAAACCGGGCTATCGTCAGATTTTAATCTATTATGAAGATAATCGTGTGATTTATTGATATTTAGTACGGCTTCTTCTGAAAGTTGAAGTCTTCTGCCTTCTTCAATGATCTCTTTTAGAACAGGCAGGTCCATAATATCACTACTTACGTAATGTGTCTTTTGCATGAAGTGGGTTATTTCACGCAAAAATACAAATTCCATGATAGGAATTTCAAATAATCCATAAACTCGAAATAATCTCTTATTTTAGCCGGTCTAAATTTAAATTTGATGAAAAAACTCTTTTTAGCTCTATTTGCCCTTGCTTTATTAGCATGTGCTGAAGAAAAACCCAAGGATTATGTTACCTTTTCGGGTAAGATCACTAATAAAAACAGTGACGAAATAAAGATCTATAATCGTACGTATTCGAAGGTTATTAAAGTTAACGAAGATGGAACTTTCAGCGATACTTTAAAGGTAGTAAAAGGAAAATACAATTTCTATGATGGCAATGAAGGTACTTCGGTGTTTCTAGAAAACGGCTATGATCTAAACATGACTCTGGACACCGATATGTTCGACGAAACCATAAAATACACAGGTGTGGGTGCCGAAAACAATAATTTTCTGGCTGAAGAGGCTCTGTTAAAGGAAAAATTACTGGATGGCGATTTCGAATCTTTTGATGAGGCCCAGTTAAAGTCGGCAATGAAAAATGTAGAAAACGAAGTTACTGCATTTATTGATAATGCCAGGGAGATAGACACCATGATCACCAATGACAGCCGAGAAAGACTTGATGCAACTATACAATCTTATGAGCGCTATTACGGCGGAATTTTAGCACTTAGAAAAGATTTCCCCAAGGGCACTCCCTCCCCTGTTTTTAAAGACTACGAGAATTTTAATGGAGGAACAACCTCCTTATCCGATCTAAAAGGTAAATATGTTTATGTAGATGTATGGGCTACCTGGTGTGGACCCTGCAAAGTGGAAATTCCACATCTGAAAAAACTGGAAGCCGAATTCCACGATAAGAAGATCGCCTTTGTGAGTATGTCTATCGACGATGACAAACGACATAATAATTCCTGGGAAAAAGCACATGAAGCCTGGAAAGATATGGTGGCCGATAAAGAACTTTCCGGGGTACAGATCATGGCACCCAAAGGATGGGAATCGGATTTTGTGAAAAATTATAAGATCAACGGTATCCCGAGATTCATCCTAATAGATCCTGAAGGAAATGTGTTCGATCCAAATGCACCACGACCCTCAGATCCCAAGTTAAAAGAACTATTGCAAACACTAATCTGATAACGGATTGCACTAAATTATAAGAGGGGTTCTCCCCTCTTTTTTATTGTTCGTTATTTTCTTCCGGCTGAACTGGTGGGTCCGGTTCCAGCAAAGCGAGATATGCCTTGCCAATGTGATCCACAATATCTCCAGCCATGACCGCTTCAAAGCTATTAGCCTGGGATACTATATTCCCGGCCATGCCGTGAAGATAAGTAGCAAAAACTGTTGCAAGTAGCGGGTCGTATCCCTGGGCCATCAGGCCTGCGATCATTCCGGACAATACATCTCCGCTTCCGCCTGTTGCCATACCTGGATTACCCGAGGTATTTATGTACAGTTTATCTTTATATACTGCTATGGAATTCGCTCCTTTTATGAGCAGGATACACTTATATTTTGATGTAAATTTCTTTACTTTTTCCAATTTGTCGTAATCGTCGGTCCATTCACCAATTAACCTTTTTAACTCCCCCGGATGCGGTGTTAAAACCGATTGAGGCGGGATCATATTTTTTAGGTCCTTGTCTAGCGCAATACAATTGATCGCATCTGCGTCTATAACATAAGCCGAATTGGTTTCTGAAAACAGTTTTTTTAAGGCATTCACGGTACGTTCGTTGGTGCCTATTCCCATCCCTACAGCTATAGCTTGTACCTGGGGAATGTCATCGACTTCAGAGATCAAATGGTCGTATGCATCGGTTATGGCCATTACTTCTGGTAATGCAGTCTGGATGATCTCATAACCGCATTTTGGAATAAAAGCAGTTACAAGGCCTGCTCCTGCTCTATAGGCGGCTTTAGACGCGAGTATAGCAGCGCCCATCTTTCCATAGCTACCACCTACTACCAGAACATGTCCATAATCTCCCTTATGCGAATATTTTTTACGTTGCTTATAGAATTGTTGGGCTTCTTGTTTTGTTGTTAACTGTGCCAGGGGTTCTGTACTGAAAAGAAATTCCGGGTCCAGACCAATATCTATGGTTTCGAAATACGGAACGAAGTCTCCGGATTCCGGCAGGAAAAAGGCTAATTTGGGTGCCTGAAAAGTAAGGGTGTGATTCGCTTTAATCACTGCCTCTTTGTCGGCAACGGGTTTATTGGCATGAAGTCCGCTCGGAATATCTATAGACAGCCTGAACGCTTTTTGTTCATTAAGATACTGAATGAGCTTTTTCACCCAACCTTCCGGGGCTCTGTTCAATCCAATTCCGAAGATGGCATCGATAATAATATCGTCCGGATGAATTTCGGGGAAATCTTCTTCCGAAGTCATTAATACAGGCCATTTTTTCGTAATATCCTTTACCCGGTCATAATTAATCAGGAAACATTTAGAGCGTTTGTCGGTAAAATTAGCAATGTACATATTTACAACATAGCCATGCTCTATAAGCAGTCTTCCCAAAACGAGACCATCACCACCATTATTTCCAATCCCGCAGAAAATATGTACCGGAACCTGCGCACCCTGCATGCGCTGATGTAACCAATTGAAAATCTGTGTTCCCGCCCGTTCCATTAGGTCGATCGAACTTATATTATGCTTTTTGGTGGTTACCTTATCTGCCTGTTGCAGTTGTTCTGCGGAGAAAACTTTCATGTTACAAAATGTTTTATGCAAGTTACCATCCTTGTTGAAAACAATCAAGGAATTCCTTCGTTAGCTTCTACAGATTATAATACATTTGCCACAAAATTATTTATCACCAATGAAAAATACAGCTCTTAGCCATATTCACGAAGCCCTGGGCGCGAAAATGGTACCCTTTGCAGGCTATAATATGCCGGTTTCTTACGAAGGAGTTAATGCCGAACACGAAACAGTACGTAATGCCGTAGGCGTTTTTGATGTCTCTCATATGGGCGAGTTCCTCATTACCGGCCCAAATGCTCTTGACCTTATACAGAAGGTATGTAGTAATGATGCATCAAAATTGGTAGACGGACAGGCCCAGTACAGTTGTTTTCCAAATGAAAATGGAGGTATTGTAGACGACCTCATCGTGTATCGCCTGGATGCTGAAAAGTGGTTATTGGTAGTGAATGCGTCTAATATCGATAAGGACTGGGAATGGATCAGCAGCCATAACAGTATGAATGCTGATATGCGAAATCTCTCTGAAGATTATTCATTATTGGCCATCCAGGGCCCGAAAGCCGTGGAAGCCATGCAGTCGCTAACTTCTGTAGATCTTAGCGAAATTAGTTTCTATACTTTCAAAGTAGCGGATTTTGCAGGGATCGAACATGTGATCATTAGCGCCACCGGCTATACAGGTAGTGGAGGATTTGAGATCTATTGTAAGAACAACGAAGTTGAGCAGGTATGGAATAAAGTCCTGGAAGCAGGAGCCCATTACGGGATCAAGCCTGTGGGCCTCGCAGCACGGGATACGCTACGACTGGAGATGGGTTATTGCCTGTATGGGAACGATATAGACAGTACTACTTCTCCATTGGAAGCAGGACTGGGTTGGATCACGAAATTTACAAAAGACTTTATAAACTCGGATGCTTTACTAAAACAGAAGGAAGAAGGTGTTCCAAGGAAACTGGTTGGCTTCCAACTGGAAGAACGCGGTATCCCGCGCCAAGGCTATGATATAGTTGGCGATAATGAGGAAGTTGTTGGAAAGGTTACCAGTGGTACCATGTCCCCTTCTCTCAATATTGGGATCGGACTAGGATATGTGCCCACCGAATTAAGCAAACCCGGCACCTCCATCGGAATTCAAATAAGGAAGAACGTGGTACCTGCAACTGTTGTTAAATTACCGTTCTACAAGGGGTGATCCACAACAGAATACTTATACTTGGCGCCAGTGGTTTTGTAGGCAATGCCTTATACAGGGAATTGGATTCGTATTTCGATGTGTACGGTACATATTGTACACAAGACGGACTTTATCTGGACAACCAGGTCTTTTTTAAATACCGGGCAGAAACCGATAGTTTACTGAAACTACTGGACCAACTTAAGCCTCGTTATATTATTTCTACATTTTCTTCGGAACAGGAAGCGGCACTAAGATCTCATGCCGAAATGATTTCTTATTGCGAGTTGTTACCTGCCAGCCGGATTTTGTTCGCTTCTTCTGCCGAAGTATTCGATGCCCGAAAGAAGTTTCCGTCTTACGAATACGATAAGCCCCTGTCTGAAACTAATTCGGGTCGAGCCAAACTAGCGCTGGAAAAATTACTATTGGAGCAATTACCACTTCAAACAACCATTTTCAGGTTACCGGAGATCCTGGGGATCAATGCTCCTGCCCTCATGCAGTTACGGCAAGCTATCAAGCACAGTGCTGCCTTCGAAGTGTACCCAAAACGCATCATAAGTGTGACCACAGCCGA
>QQUG01000097.1 GCA_008501705.1 Flavobacterium sp. | reverse complement strand
AACTTGATACGATAGAGCCGTAGTTCTTCGTCGTCGTAGTCGCCATCGAATTCTTCCATAGCAGCATCTATCTTGTCTGAATCTGCCTCGAGAAAATATTCGTGAAGCTCCTCCTGCTGCTCTTCATCGAGGATCTCTTCGATCCAGTAATCGATATTTAGCTTGGTTCCACTATATACGATCGCTTCCATCTCTTTTATGAATTCTGGCATATCCAGGCCTTTTGCCGAAGCAATATCGTTTAGGGACAATTTGCGATCTACATTCTGGATGATATATAATTTCAGGGCACTATTGGTACCTGTGGATTTCACCACGAAATCATCGGGCCGTTCAATATCATTCTCTTCTACATAATTTTTAATGAGTTTCAGAAAAGATTCACCATATTTCTTTGCCTTCCCCTCACCTACTCCGTGAACCGTGGAAAGTTCATCCATCGTGATTGGATATTTTAGAGCCATATCCTCCAGAGAAGGATCCTGAAATATCACGAAGGGTGGGAGGCTGAGTTTATCGGCTACCCGCTTACGCTCCGCTTTGAGTAAATTGAACAGATTGTCGTCTGCCACAGCGCCTCCACCTTTTTGCGCAACCTCTATACTATCATCGTTGGCTTCTTTGAAGGAATGATCTTCGGTCATCATAAAAGACGTAGGATTGTCGATAAATTCACGGCCGGAATCATTTAATTTAATCACGCCATAGGTCTCTATATCCTTCCGAAGAAATCTAGCTACCAGCAACTGTCTCAATAAAGCCATCCAGTATTCGACGGGCTTGTCTTTACCAATTCCGAAGAAATCCTGCTCATTAGTACGATGGGACTTGATCATTGCATTAACATGACCAATCATTACATTTACGATCTCCTTGGCCTTATACTTCTCGTTGGTCTTATTGATCACACTTAGAAGCTTTCTAGCTTCTTCTTTCGCCTCGTGTTTCTTCTTGGGATGGCGCATATTGTCGTCCATATCACCCCCTTCACCGGTCTCGTTATCGAACTCCTCACCAAAATAATGCAGGATGAACTTTCTGCGTGAAATAGATGTTTCGGCAAAGGCAACGACCTCTTGCAGCAATGCATGCCCAATTTCCTGTTCGGCGACTGGCTTTCCGCTCATAAATTTTTCCAGTTTCTCTATATCCTTATAGCTGTAGAAGGCAAGACAATGGCCCTCGCCCCCGTCTCTACCGGCTCTTCCTGTTTCCTGGTAATAACTTTCAATGCTCTTAGGAATATCGTTGTGCACCACAAAACGCACATCGGGTTTATCGATCCCCATCCCAAATGCGATGGTTGCCACTACCACATCGGCATCCTCCATAAGGAACATATCCTGGTGCTTCACCCTTGTTTTAGCATCCAGTCCGGCGTGGTATGGTACCGCCTTAATTCCATTTACCTGCAGGGTTTGAGCCAACTCTTCAACCCTTTTTCTACTCAGGCAGTAAATTATACCGCTCTTCCCTTCATGTTGCTTGACGAATCTCGTGATATCGGCATCCACATTCTTGGTCTTAGGGCGAACCTCATAATAGAGATTGGGCCGGTTGAATGAAGCTTTAAAGGTATTAGCGTCCTGGATACCCAGGTTTTTCAATATATCCTCCTGCACTTTTGGCGTAGCCGTTGCAGTAAGACCAATGATAGGGATATTATCACCTATTCGTTTGATGATGGTGCGTAAATTCCTGTACTCAGGCCTGAAATCATGACCCCATTCGCTAATACAATGCGCCTCATCTATAGCGACAAAGGAGACTGTTTCAGCATTGAGGAACTCTACATTCTCCTCTTTGGTAAGAGATTCGGGGGCTACATATAAGAGTTTTGTAATCCCGGCGGAGATATCGCTTTTCACCTTTTTGATCTCGGTCTTGGTTAGCGATGAATTTAAAACATGCGCAATACCTTCCTCATGCGAATGAGAACGTAGGGCATCCACCTGGTTTTTCATTAGAGCAATGAGGGGAGATACTACAATTGCAGTACCGTCCTTTATTAATGCGGGAAGTTGATAACAGAGGGATTTGCCACCTCCGGTGGGCATAATAACGAAAGTGTTATGATTGGCGAGGATGCTTTTTATAACGTCTTCCTGTAGCCCTTTAAATTGCGTGAAACCAAAAAACTTTTTTAGTGCCGCGTATATATCTATGTCAGCCACGCTGCTTTACCTTTTAATTCTTTTAATTGTAAGGTTTCGGGAATTATAATTGTTAAAACTGAGGAACAATCGTAATTTTGCAACCTTTACAGAATAAGTGTATCTATTAATTAGGTTTGTTAAGGGCGTCACGTATTAAGGATTATACGTTCGCTTTTTAAATATACTAATTTCTGAAACAGTTACAAACATATAAAAGCGTAAAATTTTGAATCAGGAATCGAGGATCATTTCAGTAGCGAAAGAAACAATTGAGACCGAAAGTAAGGCAATCTTGCATTTGGCAGACCTTGTTGACGAAGAATTCGCGCATGCGGTGGATTATATATATAAATCGGATGGTCGTGTAATTATCACCGGTATAGGCAAAAGTGCGAATATTGCAACGAAGATCGTAGCTACGCTAAACAGTACCGGCACCCCCGCCATCTTTATGCATGCTGCAGACGCCATACACGGAGATCTGGGTACCATCCTGCAAAGCGATACGGTTATCTGTATCTCTAAAAGTGGTAACACCCCCGAAATTAAAGTGCTGGTGCCACTTATCAAGACCCGGGGAAATAAATTGATCGCCATCACCTCGAACAAAGAGTCCTTCCTGGGGCAGCAGGCAGATTTCGTACTCCATGCTTATGTAGAGAAGGAAGCCTGCCCCAATAACCTTGCACCAACCACCAGTACAACCGCACAATTGGTGATAGGAGATGCGCTGGCCATGTGTTTACTCGATATTCGCGGATTCTCGAGCAAAGACTTCGCTAAGTTCCATCCTGGTGGATCGCTTGGTAAAAAACTATATCTTCGCGTAAGCGACCTCACCTCACTGAATGAACAGCCGCTGGTACATCCCGATACAGACGTAAGAAGGGTGATCGTGGAGATATCGGAAAAGATGCTGGGAGTTACAGCGGTAGTAAAGGACGATAAGATTGTTGGTATTATTACCGATGGTGACTTGCGTAGAATGCTTACCAAGGTTGAAAATTTTAAAGGGTTAACGGCCAAGGATATCATGACCAGTAACCCCAAGAAGATCAATAACGATGCTATGGCCATTGAGGCTATGGAACTAATGGATAAGCACGGCATTACGCAGATCCTGGCCGAAAAGAATGGCAAATACTGTGGAGTGGTCCATATTCACAACCTTACCAAAGAAGGAATTATTTAATGGCAGCAGCTAAAAGCACATCCCCGGGGAAAGAAATGTCATTTCTAGGACATTTGGAGGAACTCCGGTGGCACCTGATCCGTTCTACTATGGCCATTGTAGTGGCGGGAACCATCGCCTTTATCATGAAGGATTTTATTTTTGACACGCTCATCTTCGGCCCTACTAAAAAAGACACCTTTCCTACCTATAAATTGCTCTGTGAAGGGGCAAAACTATTAGGTTTTGAAGGTAGTTTCTGTTCCACCGAATTTCCCTTCCGTATACAGAGTAGAACCATGGCAGGCCAGTTCTCGGCACATATCTGGACCTCGATCACTGCCGGATTCATTATTTCCTTCCCTTATGTATTATACGAATTTTGGCGATTTGTAAGTCCCGGATTACACCGGAACGAACGCAGTTCGGCCAGGGGATTCATCTTTATAGCCTCCCTGCTGTTCTTTATGGGTGTTTTGTTTGGCTACTACGTGGTAACTCCTTTATCGATAAACTTCCTGGGGACCTACCAGGTCTCGGAAGTGGTTTTTAACGATTTCGACCTGAGCAGTTATATTGGGTTGGTACGTGCGTGTGCGCTCTCCAGCGGACTCATATTCGAACTGCCAATAATTATTTACTTCTTAACCAAGATAGGGATCGTTACTCCGGAAATTCTCAAGAAATATAGAAAATTCGCCCTGGTGATCGTCTTGATCATTTCGGCGATCATCACGCCTCCCGACATTGCCAGCCAGGTAATTGTAGCTATCCCTGTTGTGATCCTCTACGAGGTTAGTATCTTTATTTCGAAGGCTGTGGTAAAACGCCAAAATAAAAAAGCAAAAGCCCATGCAAGATAGTATTGTAGAAGAGTTTAACGCATATCGTTCGAAAATGAACGAAAAGCTCCTAACGGACAACAATAAGATCATAAAACGGATCTTCAACCTGGATACCAATGCTTTCGCCCAAGGTGCCCTTCCGAAGAAAACAAAGGAACTACTCGGCCTGGGTAATTCTATGGTGCTGCGCTGCGACGATTGTGTTCGTTATCATCTTGAAGCTTGTTATAAGCTAGGCATTACTAAGGAAGAAGTAGTGGAAGCACTTAGTATTTCCTTATTGATCGGGGGAACTATTGTGATCCCACATTTACGAAGGGCCTACGAATATTGGGAAGCCTTAGAGAAATCTTAAAGTTTTTTTCCGCGGAAAAATAAAACGTACTTTAGTCGTCAACAGACAAAAATGAAACTACGTGCAGAAAATCTGGTAAAATCCTATAAAGGCCGAAAGGTGGTAAAAGGAATCACCGTGGAAGTGAACCAGGGTGAGATCGTAGGGCTGTTGGGCCCTAATGGTGCTGGGAAGACCACTTCCTTCTATATGATCGTTGGACTGATAAAACCTAATGGCGGTCAGATATTTCTGGAGGGTACCAATATCACCAAATACCCCATGTACAAGAGAGCACAAAATGGTATTGGTTACCTGGCACAGGAGGCATCTGTATTCAGGAAATTGAGCATAGAGGACAACATTCTCAGCGTTTTGCAACTCACCAAGCTGTCCAAAAAAGAGCAACATTTAAAGATGGAATCCCTCATCGAGGAATTCGGTCTGGGCCATATCCGTAAAAATCGTGGCGACCTGCTTAGTGGGGGTGAGAGAAGGCGAACAGAAATTGCACGTGCCCTGGCCACCGACCCACATTTTATACTTCTGGATGAGCCATTCGCAGGAGTGGACCCGGTAGCTGTTGAAGACATTCAAGGGATCGTCGCCAGGCTGAAAAGCAAGAATATCGGCATTCTGATCACCGATCACAATGTACAGGAAACCCTGGCCATAACCGATCGTACTTACCTGATGTTCGAAGGAAGTATCTTAAAACACGGTGTCCCTGAAGAACTGGCTGCAGACGAAATGGTGCGTAAGGTGTATTTGGGTCAGAATTTCGAGCTTCGCAAGAAAAAGCTATCCTTCTAATTCTTAGAGAAGA
>QQUG01000020.1 GCA_008501705.1 Flavobacterium sp. | reverse complement strand
TGGCGATCCGAACGCTAAAGGTTATTATGGTACAGGAAAGGGACTAGATGGCGATGGAAATTACCGTCTTGGCGGTAGAAAGGCGATCAATAAGGCTAAGGAAATTCAGGACTGCAATGAAGCTGGAAAAGTTGTGGTTGATATAGTTGTGAATCAGCAAGGAAAAGTTGTTAGCGCCATTCCAGGGGTGAGAGGTACGAAGAACAATTCACGCTGTTTGTTGGAGCCCGCAAAACGCGCTGCATTAGCAACCAAATTCAATCCAGACCCCAAGGCCCCTCCTAAGCAGTATGGGCAGATCATCTATAATTTCAAACTTTCCCAATAGGGCATTTTTCAGTAGTGCATCTTAAAATTAAGTATCTTTAGCTTTCAGATTAGATAGCTATGAAAAACTACTTTTACCTGCTTACATTATTCCTTTTTGTCACAATTTCATGCAATGAGCATTCAACATATCCGGATAAAGAATATGGTGAACGTCTTCCTGCCGATTTTATGTTCGAACAGCGTGCTTACCCTACAGGGGAAATAAAAAGCAGCGCGTACCGAGAAGCTATTCAGTGGAAGAAAGCCCTGCTTCAGCAACGCTCAATAGTTGGGAATTCATGGGAATTTGTGGGTCCAATAAATATAGGCGGAAGAATTACAGATATAGAGATACCTTCTAATGAAGCTCAAACATATTACGTAGGTGCCGCATCGGGGGGTGTCTTCAAAACTACCGATGCAGGTGTCAGTTGGATTCCGATATTCGACGATCAGGAGATGTTATCCATAGGAGATATAGAAATTTCTAAAGTAGATAATGATGTGGTGTGGGTTGGCACAGGAGAAGTAAATGCAGGTGGCGGCTCATTGGCGTACGATGGAGATGGGATCTACAAAAGTGATGATGGTGGTGCGAGCTGGCAGGCCAAAGGATTACCCGATATAGGTAGCGTAGGAAAGATATTGATCGATCCGGGAGATGAGAACACCATCTTTGTTGCTGCTATGGGCCCTTTATTCAGAAATGATACCAACAGGGGAGTGTATCGTACCACAGATGGAGGAAGCAGCTGGGAGCAAAAACTATTTGTTAGCGATTCAACAGGAATTATAGATATGGCAATTCATCCTGTCAATGGAGATATAGTATACGCAGTAGCCTGGGAGCGCATAAGAAGGCCGGATAACAGGCAGTACGGAGGGGTGACTTCCGGCATATACAGGTCTGTGGATGGTGGAGAGAACTGGAGCGAACTTACTAATGGCCTACCTTCGGCAGCATCGCAAAAAGGAAGGATAAGTATTGATATTGCTCAATCTAATCCTGAGGTATTATATGCCAGATATACCACAGATACCGGCAGTATACAAGGAGTTTATAAAACTACCGATGGTGGTGATAGCTGGAGTGCGGTTAATTCCAGCCAGCTTACCAACATTGGATTTCATTGGTGGTTTAGGGGGATCTACGTGGATCCCACAGACGAGAATACCTTATACAATGTTGATTTCGTAGTGGAAAAATCCACCGATGGAGGCCAGAACTGGTCCTCCGCCTTTCCCAACGTTCACGTAGATCAACATGCGCTGGCCTTCAATAGTTCAGTGGCCGGGCAGGTGTTGCTGGGTAACGATGGCGGATTCTATAAAAGTGACAACGATGGCGCAAGCTGGGTGAAGGACGAGTCCCTTCCTATTACACAGATCTACCGTATGCATGTAGATTTTCAGAATGAAAATAAAATATACGCGGGAGCCCAGGACAATAGCACGATGAGGACGGTAACTGGTAGTACCAACAATTGGGATATCATTAATGGAGGTGACGGATTTCAGCCCTTGGTGGACCCCACTAATACAAATGTCATCTATGCTTTGTCCCAAAGAGGGAATTTGGTAAAATCAACCAACAATGGAGCTAGTTTTTTCGGGGCCATGAGTGGAATATCTACGGCAGATCGAAAAAATTGGGATACGCCAATCACTTTCGATCCTGCCGATTCTCAAACACTGTATTATGGCGCAAACCGACTTTATAGAACCACTAATGCTGCGGCCAACTGGACTGCATTAAGTCCGGACCTCAGCAACGGTCCATATACCGGGAATCTTACGTTTGGCACTATTGTTTCCATAGATGTTTCGCCGCTGGACAGTAATATCATCTACGCAGGAACCGATGATGGGAATGTGTGGGTTTCTCAGGATGGTGGTATAAATTGGACATTGGTGTCGGCTAGTTTACCAAATAGGTGGGTTACTAAAGTTCTTGCCTCCAGAATGGAATTGAACACCGTCTATGTTACATTCTCGGGTTATCGTTATGGTGCCGATGAAGGTCATATTTACAAAAGTACAACCTCGGGTGGGGGTTGGGTGAGTATCTCGAGTAATCTTCCGGACATTCCTATCAATGACGTAGTGGAAGATGCAAATGGCAATTTATATGTTGGAACGGACGTAGGTGTTTTTGCTTCGGGAACTAATGGAGCCTTTTGGGAAGTAGTTGGAGATAATTTGCCTTCCGTTCCTGTGATCGATATGCACATTTACGATCCATCCCAATACCTCTACGTAGGTACTTATGGCAGATCGTCCTATAAAATGGACATTTCTAATATAGTGTTGAATACAGGAGAGTTTATTTCTGAAATTGATATCGCTGTTTACCCAAATCCCACATCGAACTATGTGAATATTGAGATGGAAAATGCGGAGAGTGAAGCTATGATAATTCTATTTGATGTTCACGGTCGCAATCTCAGGCAGGAACCATTTTTAAGTAAAATGCGGCTGGATGTGTCTGCACTGCCAGCGGGGATTTATTTTGTTAAAATAGGAGCGAATGAAAATTCGGTTACCAAAAAACTTATTATATACTAATTAAATTTAGAAAAGATCAATTATTCTGAAACCATATCCTGGTTGTTCGATCAATTACCTATGTATCAACGAGTGGGTAAGGCGGCTTATAAAGCTGATCTGGCGAATACTGTATTGCTGGCCGATCATTTGGAGAACCCTCACAAGGCTTTTAAAAGTGTGCATGTTGCCGGCACCAATGGGAAGGGCTCCACTAGCCATATGCTGGCATCTATACTACAGCAGGCCGGATATAAGGTGGGATTGTATACATCGCCCCACTTAAAAGATTTTCGGGAGCGTATACGAATAAATGGTGCGATGATCTCTAAAGATTATGTCACAGAATTTGTTGTAAAACACAAGCCGTTCTTTGAAGAGAATTCTCTTTCTTTTTTCGAGATGACAGTGGGTTTGGCATTCGAATATTTCCGGCATGAAAAGATCGATATAGCTGTAGTGGAAGTAGGATTGGGAGGCCGTTTGGACAGCACCAATATCATTACACCTGAAATTTCGGTGATCACGAACATAGGGTTGGATCACACCAATTTTTTAGGCACTAGCCTGGAAGAGATCGCGGTTGAAAAAGCGGGGATCATTAAAGCGCGTGTGCCTGTTATTATTGGTGAAGTTCAGGAAGAAACAAGATTTGTTTTCGAACAGGTAGCCGAACAACTACTGGCTCCAATTGTTTTTGCTTCTGAAAAAAACTTACCAGTATACAAAACAGATCTATTGGGAAGTTACCAGTTAAAAAATACGAAAACAGCTGTGGCGGGTATTGAAGCTTTAAGAGAACTAGGTTGGTCCATACCGGCTCAAGCTGTAAAAGACGGATTATTAACTGTTATGTCCTCAACCGGACTGATGGGGCGTTGGCAGGTATTGCAGGAAGAACCAAAAGTGATCTGTGATACGGCTCACAATATGGAAGGGTTGACGGAAGTACTCACACAATTGGCCGGGGAAGTATATGATAATTTATTTATTGTTTTTGGAGTGGTAAACGACAAGGATTTAAATAAGTTATTGCCGTTGTTTCCGAAGGATGCACTTTATTTTTTCTGCAAACCAGACGTTCCTAGAGGACTTGAGGCAAACCAATTAAAAGAAGCAGCGGTACAATATTCATTAGAAGGAGAGGTGTATAGTTCGGTTATGGCCGCATATCGAAGTGCTTTAAAAATGGCAAACAAGACCGACCTCATCTATATAGGCGGGAGTACATTTACAGTGGCCGAAGTTCTCTGATATTTTTAACCGAATTGTTTGTTGAATTTAAAAACTACCTTATATTTGCATCCGCTAACTGCAAGGGCGCGTAGCTCAGTTGGTTCAGAGCACTTGGTTTACACCCAAGGGGTCAGGGGTTCGAATCCCTTCGCGCCCACATCAAGCTAAAATCCACATCGGAAGATGTGGATTTTTTTATTTAAAAAAGCACCAAACCGCAGGTTTAAGGTGTTTTTTAAATAAAAAATCCAGTATGACGCAGTCATGCGTTGGATTTTAATTTGCAGTAGTGGTCTCGCCCAGGGATCTGTAATCCCTTCGGACTAAGCACCAAACCGCAGGTTTAAGGTGTTTTTTAAATAAAAAATCCAGTATGACGCAGTCATGCGTTGGATTTTAATTTGCAGTAATGGTTTCGCTTAGGGATCTATAATCCCGATGGACTAAAAACCAAACCGCAGGTTTAAGGTGTTTTTTAAATAAAAAATCCAGTATGACGCAGTCATGCGTTGGATTTTAATTTGCAGTAGTGGTCTCGCCCAGGGATCTGTAATCCCTTCGGACTAAGCACCAAACCGCAGGTTTAAGGTGTTTTTTAAATAAAAAATCCAGTATGACGCAGTCATGCGTTGGATTTTAATTTGCAGTAATGGTTTCGCTTAGGGATCTATAATCCCGATGGACTAAAAACCAAACCGCAGGTTTGAAGATTCTTGAGTTTATTCCTTCTTTTTTTTACGGTGAATTTTTTGGGTATGCGTTATATTTACATTCGTAAAGAGGGTCATTAACTCAGTTGGTTCAGAGTGTTACCTTGACAGGGTAGAAGTCACTGGTTCGAATCCAGTATGACCCACATCACTCACAATCCCAATGCAAATGCATTGGGATTACTTATTTCGAAGGAATTGAAACTTGTTTCAAAATTCCGTAGAAATAAGTAATTAATGAGCGCAGCTCATGGGATTGTACCCTCCATTCGGCGGGCAGGATTGCATAAGCGGGTTTTTTCTGGATCACGTCAGTAATCCAGTGAAGATTGTTTTGAGTTTCGAAGGAATTGAAACTTGTTTCAAAATTCCGTAGAAATAAGTAATTAATGAGCGCAGCTCATGGGATTGTACCCTCCATTCGGCGGGCAGGTTTGCATAAGCGGGTTTTTTCTGGATCACGTTTGTGATCTAATAAAAAAACCCGGCATTTCGCCGGGTTTTACAACTAATGAAACTAATCAATTAATGGGACATACTAACTTCAAAGAAGTCTTCATATTCCTTATTTACTGAATAGTCTCTGTCCAACAATCTATATCTGAAATCTTTTCCAACAACGGATAAAGTAAATCCTTCTTTTGTTGGATAAATTTCAAATTCGTCATCTTCCTGAGCTTTATAGGTTACATAAAGCACATTGTCATAGGTGGGGTCATCATCACCTTTTATACTAATCACCTTGGTGATCTTTTTTGGCTGATGCACCCGGGTTTGCTCTTTTTTACGGAGCTCTTCCTTTTCCATGGTCACCCAGTTAGAACGTTTGGTGTCCACTTTGAGGGTATAGGTCATATCCCCTTTAGAGGTTTCCACTTCATAGTTTTTAACCAGGGTCTCTTTTTCAACCTGTTTATTCTCCATTTGTGCATAGGTGACGGAGAACGCCACTAATGCAAATAATGTAAATATGTTTCTTAAAGTTTTCATGTTATTTATTTTTAAAGTTATTCCGAATCATTTTACCCAGATAGTTTCCTGCCATTTGTGCAATTTCACCAGGTATCACCTCCCGCGTTAAGCGGTGCTTCAGGGAGTTTACATTTAGTTTCATTTTTTCTAATGTGATCTGTTTTTCAAGATCTTTCCTGTAAACCTCCTTGGCCAGATCTTCTAATGAATTGAATGTTCTCATGAGCTAAAGAAATTTTGGGCTAATTCGTTTATAATATATTTTTCAATTTTTCGTCTTAGTAAAAATGCTGTCACAAAAAGGAGGATATAAACCCCGCTTACCAATAAGAATCCTAAAGCGTTGCTGTCTAATAGCGTTCCAAGGTATAATGCCAGTGCAATCGAACTGAATGCCATTGTCATTAGAATTAGGAGTCCAAACACAACTTTCTTGGTAGTTCCCGAGGTGTGTGAAGCGATCTTATAAAAGAGCTTCAGTTGCATATGCTCCAACTCTTGTCGTGCATATAGTACACCTAGTTCACTACTTTCCGATATGGTTTCTTTAATGTCTGTAACAGTTTGTTTCATTTTAGTTCATTTTTACGCGTCCGTTCTCTTTCTTTAATTGTTCCAGTTTACGTTCCAAAGCTGATATAGCGTCGTCCGATTTAGAGTCGACATTGCTCAACATTTGGTCGAGTTCTTGTTCAAACTCATTTTTTCTAGAACTTATTTTGGAAGTTATCTGATCGGCGATGGCTGTCGACTTCTCAACAATATTGTCTTTGGCGTCTATGGCCTTTTCGCGGATCTTCTTTCTCGTTTCACTTCCTTTATCAGGAGCGTATAGTACGCCTAAGGTTAGGCCTACAGCGGCTCCACTTAAAATTCCTGCAATTAAATTTGTGTTATTTTTCATAATGTGTTTAGTTTAAAAGTTAATAATCGGTTATTGTGAAATATCTTCTGCTGCATCTTCAACCTCATCGGCTACATCTTCAACAGCATCTTCCACTTTTTCTCCTGTTGTTTGTTCCCTACAGGCTGCTAGAGCCAGTACGAACATGGATAGAAACAATATTCGTTTAATAGTTTTCATAGTTGTAATTTTTATTGGTTAAAACTTTTACCTCCTCACTAGCCTGCTTAGCAGTGATAGCGCGAAGAGCACAATGAAAATGTAGAATAAGATCTTAGCAATTCCTGCAGATGCTCCTGCAATTCCTCCAAATCCTAAGATTCCGGCGATTAAAGCGATAATAATAAATGCAATGGTCCAGCGTAACATAGTTAAAAGTTTTTAAGTTTATTGTGTTCTTTCCTTGTCTTACCCGTACAGATAAGATGGCTGAGGTCTTGTAATGCTTTGTGTAATTAGTTGGCTGAAACGGCCTCTTCAGAGGTATTGTTTATTAAATTCAGCCCGGTATCAAACTGTAATGTTCGTATTGGGAATGGGATATTAATACCTTCTTTATCGAAGGCCTTTTTAATTTCTATGATACCTTTACTTTTTGCTCGTAGTTTTTCAATTCCACTCTCCGAGTCTACCCAGTAGCGACAAAGAAAATTGATGGAACTGTCTCCGTATGTAGTGTAAAAGAATTCTACTTCGTCCGGAGAATCTATTTGATCGAAGCTATTAGCGATGGTCTCTTTCGTGATCTTCTCTACTCTTTCGAGATCGCTTTCATAACCTACACCACACTCGATCATAATTCGCATACGTGTAGTGAGTGAAAAATTCTTTATAGGGTTCTCGATTATAGTCTTATTAGGAATGATCACCATATTATTGTCGGCTTCCTTCAAAATGAAATTATTCAATTTAATTTCCATTACTTCACCGGCAAAACCTGTGGTTTCAATCCAATGGCCTATTCGTATATTTTTTCTGAAGGAGAGGGCAATACCTGCCACTACGTTAGAAAGTGTTCCCTGCAGTGCCAAACCTATAACCAGTCCGGAGATTCCGGCACCGGCAAGTAATGTGTTCAAGGTTTTACCAAGGTCCATTACACCAAGTGCGAGGAAGAGTCCGCCAAGAACTACTATAACGGCGGATACGCTACCTATAAGTCGTGTAACAGATTTTTGTTCGATATATCTTCCTGCGATCCTGCGGGCAAATTTACTTACAAATCTTCCCAGAAAGTAGGCGATCACCATAACTAGTAATGCCACGGCAAGATTTGGTAAATGTTCTACAAAGGTTGTAACCCACCCTATCAGTTTATCCGATAGGTCATTGAATGATTTGGTTATTTGCTCGTACATGATTATAGATTGTTGGTTAATGACACTAAACAATATAAGCCCATATCAAATTTTGTCAAGTGGTTTAACGAGCTTTAACCAACGCACTGTTATTTTAACATAAATCTATGTTAAATTCATTTCATATATGTTAAAGAAATAAGTGAAAAGTTTAAACAAAAAAAGATGCTACAGTAAATCCATAATCCTTTCGAGAGCCATTCCGCGCGATCCTTTTACCAGAAGATCGCCGCCTTTAAAGTGCTCTGATCGCCAGAAGGTTCTAAAATTTTCGAAGTCTTTAAATAACTTCACATTAGAAGAAGTATTATGAGTTTTATGGAAATTTTCTCCAATAAGATATGCCCTGGCGAATGGATGTTGTTCCAGGTAAGTTACTATCTTCTGATGTTCCGCAGCTGCGTGTTCCCCCAGTTCGAACATATCTCCCAGAATGAGGAACTTGTTCGCCCCTTTTGCTTGTTGGAAATTCTCAAGCGCTGCAAGCATGCTGGTGGGATTTGCATTATAGGCATCCAAAATAATGTGGAAGCCGTCCTTTTCTATGATCTGTGATCGGTTGTTTTGCGGGGTGTATCCCTCAATGGCTGTTTTTATATGTTCTTCTGAAACATTAAAAAATTGACCGATCGCTATTGCACTGGCAATATTATGGAAATTATACAGGCCGATCAGGTTACTTTGTATAGTAATTCCCTGATATTCTAACCGTAAATAACCGGATGCATCTTTCAGAATAACGGAACACATGAAGTCCCCACTTCCGAAAGTGAATCTTTCCATATCTCCGGTGAGTGCCATCTGTTTTTCGTCATTTCCGTTTACGAAAACCAATTTTTCGTTATCGCTTAAATATTTGTAGAGTTCAGATTTACCTTTTATCACTCCTTCCTCACTTCCGAAGCCTTCTAAGTGCGCTTTTCCGAAATTGGTTATATAGCCGTAATCGGGTTGCACTATAGCGCTTAGCTGTGCTATTTCATTGAGGTGATTTGCTCCCATTTCAACAATTCCTAATTCAGTCTCCTTGTCCATGGAAAGCAGGGTAAGGGGTACTCCTATGTGATTATTCAGGTTGCCTATGGTCGCAGTAGTGCAGAATTTTTGCGATAAAACCGAATTAATTAGCTCCTTCGTGGTGGTTTTGCCGTTACTTCCTGTAAGAGCGATGATGGGTACGTTGAGGTAATTTCGGTGATAGGTTGCTAATTTCTGAAGTAAGACCAGGGAATTCCCGTGTAAGATAGTCTCACCTGTATTCTTATGCGCACTGATATCATCTATCACTACCTTAAAAGCGCCTTTATCAAGTGCCTCCTGGGCAAATCTATTTCCATTGAAATTTTCACCTTTAAGGGCAAAAAACAGGCAATTGGGTGTGATCTTTCGGGTATCGGTACAAATTCCGCTGCTTTGCAGAAAATGATGGTGTAGGGTTTCTATTTTCAAAGGCGGCTTATATTCAGAAAAATAAAGATATAAAAAACCCTCCTAAAAAAGCCGAAGCTGCCGTGGAGGGTTTTCTAATTTGAAACTAAGTGTTTTTAATCTCTTGGTCTTTTACCTTTTTTGCTTTTAGAACCAACTCTGGACATCGCACATCTAAACCCGATATAATCGGTGGCCATATCCTGTGGGAAGTATCGTCTTTGGGCCGGATCCAACCAGTAATCGCGATCTCTCCAGGATCCTCCTTTGTACACTCTTACTTCATTATCAATAAGTGTGGTACGGTTTGAGGCCTTGTCGTACTGTCGCTCTAAATTACCTGTG
Source organism: Flavobacterium sp. (assembly GCA_008501705.1). Classification (GTDB taxonomy): domain Bacteria; phylum Bacteroidota; class Bacteroidia; order Flavobacteriales; family Flavobacteriaceae; genus Pukyongia. Next base: position 12,296 of record QQUG01000020.1, on the reverse strand, counting down.
CTATCTGCGTAGACAGAATGTTTAGGTGAATTATACATACGCTTGGTGTCGCTGGTTTCACCCTGATTATACTCATCGGCAAAGGACTGATAGTAGCGGGTTGATCTGGGGTCGCCATCACGGAAATCCCTGTTATCACTCTCCGAAAATTGAGTTCTAAGATAGGTTTCTTCTTCATCTACGGGAACCTGCAGGATCTCTCCCGGTAGGTTTCTGGCAATGATCTTACCGTTAGCCAGAGTATCATATACAATAGAATCTGCGGTTACAATTTTCACCTTACCATCTTCGCCAATAGCGTTCTTGGTATAAACATTACCTCTATAGTAGTTAAAATCGTTGAATTCGTCGTCCACTATAGGTCTGTATACATCGGCAACCCATTCGGCAACATTTCCGGCCATATCATAAAGTCCGAAATCATTTGGTTCGAACGATTTTACCTCGGCGGTAATATCTGCACCATCATCACTCCATCCGGCTATACCACCGTAATCTCCATCACCTTGCTTAAAGTTTGCCAATTGATCACCACGGCTTCTTCTCTTTCCGGAGCGGGTGTATTGACCATCCCATGGATATTTCTTTCTTCCACGGTATACATTGTAATTTCTTAGCCCTACTAACCCAAGAGCTGCATACTCCCACTCAGCTTCGGTAGGTAGTCTGTAGTCTGGTAATAAGAGTCCGTCCTTTCTCTGAACGTAAAGGCCAGTACTATCCTCGTTTCTTTTTAATAATGCTTCTGAACGCTTACCACCTCGGGTGATCGAATCGTTACCTCCATAGGTCATGGAAGGTGCATTAAGATAGGTGTCTGTACTAAAGGTCTGGCCAGCTTCTACATCATATCTTGCATTTCGTGTAGTAAATCCTTCTTGTTCAAGGATTAGTTCGTTTACACGATCTGTACGCCAGTTACTAAATTCTACCGCCTGTATCCAGCTCACACCTACTACAGGATAATCTGCATAGGCCGGGTGGCGCAGGTAGTTATTGGTCATAACTTCGTTATAACCTAAACGGTTTCTCCATACCAGGGTATCTGGTACAGCTCCGTCATAAATTCTTCTATAATTTTCATCGGTTGGTGGGAACACTGCTTTGATCCAATCCAGGTACTCCAGGTACATTAAATTGGTAACTTCTGTTTCGTCCATATAGAAGGACTGAACATGCTGCTGATTTGGGGTGTTATTCCAATCGTGCATTGGATCGTCCTGAACTCTACCCATGGTGTAGGTACCGCCTTCAATGAAGACTAAACCAGGGCCTGTTTCCTGCTCTTTTGCTTTCGGATTGTACTGTAAACCACCTTCTTTGGCGTTCATTTTCCAACCAGTCGCTCTGGAGCTGTTTTTGTAGTCTCGGGACTTGTTGCAACTCGTAAAAAGGGCGGTTGCAACTACTGCAATAAATAGCTGTAATGCTAAGGTTTTTCTCAAGTTCATAGTTTCAAATATGAAAAAATTGGGTTCGCAATATAGTAATTAACGATAAAAGTGCAATATTATTTTAAATATTAATAAAGCCTAAGGGCCTGGTGATAATACCAGCCTCAAATGGTAACGCTTAAGTTTTGATTTTATTACATTTAGACTTTTTTCGTAAAATCTTTGATTCCTCTTTCATACTAAGCGTATATTTAGCACGTTAATTGTTATGATGAGAAAAGTAGTACTCCTTTGTGTTCTGTGTACCCTTCCCGTTATGCTTTTTGGACAGTCCAAATCGATCAGAATAGACTGGGGAGAAAAGAATTCCAGCCAGCCTTCCTTAAATACCAGCACCGAATTTTCTAATCTTCAGAAGAAAAACAACGAATCCCATACTTTAGAATTGGAGGGTGATTGGGTGAAGTATTCTCATATATGGGAGGATACAAGACCGGTGAATCCTAACTCGATTAGGTTGTCCGGTATAAAGTATGGGACTCTCAGTGCCGACGAATTGTCCAGGATCGATAGATCTGTTCTACCATCCAACTTAACATATACCATTAGTAGTACATATTCAAGGAATAAATTGTATACCGCCTTTACCATCGTACCTGTTATAACTGAAAATGGTATACTTCGGAAGATCGAATCCTTTACCATTAATTACTCCTACCAAACCAATTTTAGTGGGGGGAATAGAATGCCTATTACCAATTCGGTACTTGCTTCCGGATCATGGTATAAATTCCGAATTGAAAAAACAGGGATACACCGGGTGGATAAATCCTTTCTGGATAATATAGGAATGAATACCGACGGCATCGACCCCAGAACTTTAAAGATATATGGCCATGGCGGTGATCCCTTGCCCGAGCTGAATGCGGCTAATACCGAGTACGATCTCCCACAAAACGCTATTCAAGTGATAGGAGAAGAAGACGGAAGCTTCGATTCAGGGGATTTTATACTGTTCTATGGAAAAACAGCGGGCTTTAATTCAGAAAATCCTACTAATATCAATCCGTACAGTGATGAAACCTACTATTATATTACTGCAGGAGGAGAACCGGGGCTTAGGGTACAACCTATGGTTGAGCCATCGGGGAATCCCACTATCACTATAAGTAGCTTTAACGACTACCAATTTCATGAAGAAGATGCTATATCACCAGCATTGGTGGGAAGAAAATGGTTTGGGAACCGATTTGATATTGAAAGTGAGCAGAGTTTCGAATTCAACTTCCCGAATATAGTACCGGGATCGGAATTGGAAATCGATATTAAGGTGGCTTCGGCCAGTGATATTGCCACTTCTATGGCAGTATCTATTAACGGCACAAGCACAAACCCCTTGATTTTTTCACCTATTGCCGACCCAAAATTACTCGACCTGCGCGAGCTGGTTTCCACATTCCCGGCCAGTGGAGAGACTGTAAAAGTAGACCTTACCTATAATAATGCAGGTAATCCCGCAAGTATAGGTTATCTGGATTATATCCGTATTGGAGCCTTACGGCAACTTAACGGAACCGGACAGCAGCTTTCCTTTAGATACAATGATGCGGCTACCTTGAGCGGAGTGGGCGAATATCAATTAGCAAATGCGAGTGCGTTCTCCCAAGTGTGGGATGTAACTGAGAAAGGCAATATCACAACCAAGTTGAACGAAGGAGGTAACTCCACTTTTAGCTTCAAGACCTTTATGGGCGGAGTTAGGGAATATGTTGCCGTAAATCCGGCCGATTATTTTACACCGGTTCAAGTCGCGCAGTCTGTCGTACCTAACCAGGATATAAAAGGAACCATCTTTAAGGACGAATCGGGTAATTTCAAGGATGTAGACTATATAATAGTAACACCATCGTTTTTACTTCAACCTGCTTTGCGCCTTGCCAGATATCGAATGGATAGCGACGGCTTGAACGTAAAAGTGATCCCACTGGACAAGATCTACGAAGAATTTAGTTCGGGACAGCAAGACATCACTGCGATTAGAAACATGGTAAAGTATGTGTATGATAATGCATCATCACCCGAAAAACGCGTGAAGTATTTGTGTCTTTTTGGAGACGCGTCTGTAGACTATAAGGACCGACTTTCAAACAATACGAATATAGTTCCGGTTTATCACCTATACGACCGACAGTTTCAGGTGAGTACCTTCCGTTCTTATATGAGCGACGAATATTATGCCATGATGGATCCTGAGGATGGAACGATGGCCTTAACGGATATGTCTGATATCGCCACCGGTCGGATCCTGGCCGATAACGTGTCCCTGGCAAATACCCTAGTGGATAAGATCATTGAGTACGATTCTAAAGGATCTTATGGGAACTGGAGGAACAATTTTGTGCTCATTTCCGATGATGCTGATAGTAGGGGAGATTCCAGGTTACAGTTCGATCTTGACGAACTTGGGGATGATATCTCAGCGGAGAAACCCTTCATCAATGTGAAGAAGATCCATATGGATGCGTATCAACAGCAAACATCAGCTGGTGGAAATCGCTATCCCGAAGTTAATGAAGCGGTGAGTAATGCACTGGAAGTAGGAGCTCTGGTAGTAAATTACTTTGGGCATGGCGGGGAAGATGGCCTGGCCAAGGAGTTTGTTTTTACTAAAGATCAGGCGATCGAACTTCAGAATAAAGGAAAGTACCCTTGTGTGGTGACAGTTACTTGCGAATTCACAAAATTTGATAACCCGTTACGTACAACAGCCGGAGAACTTACCTATTGGAACAGAAACGGAGGCGCTATAGCCCTTATTACCACAACCCGGTCCATAACTGTAGGTACCGGCGTGGAATACAATATAGAATTGGCTCCGGAGCTATTTGGTTTCGGAACCAATAACATAAATCCGCCGGCAGAAGCTTTGCGGCTTGCACGTAACCTCTTACCCAGAATTGATAGGTACGTGGTGTTCTTTGTAGGCGATCCTGCAATGCACTTAGCATTTCCGAAGCAAAAAGTAAGACTAACCACTCTCAACGGAGTGCCTATCGAGCAATCTACCGATACCTTACAGGCATTAAGCAGAGTACGGCTAGGTGGAGAAGTAGTGGATGAAGCCGGGAATTTACTAAGTAATTATAATGGTGTTCTAGAGGGGAAGATATACGATAAAAATGTTGAGCGACAGACCCTTGGGAATGATGGAACCAGAGAAATTTTACCCAATGGCGATCCGGGTCCGTTAATTATAATGGATTTCATCACCCTTGGAGAGATATTGTTCAATGGGCAGGCAACGGTAAATAACGGAACCTTCGAATTCGAATTTGTGGTGCCCAGGGATATACAGATCCCGGTAGATACAGGAAGGGTAAGTCTATATGCCCAACGAAATGAGCAGCTGGAAGATCAGACCGGTTATGATCTGCGGTTGAGAGTGGGGGGACTTAACGAAAATGCTCCGGAGGATAATGAAGGGCCACTTATAAGTCTGTTTATGAATGACGAGAGTTTTGTTTCCGGTGGCATAACAAACAATGAACCAATACTTATTGCCAAGCTTGAAGATGAAAATGGCATCAACACTGCCAGTGGAATTGGCCATGATATCACGGCCATTATTGATGGAGATGAGGCCAACCCATTTGTTCTTAATGAATACTATCAGGCGGAGGTAGATGATTTTACAAAAGGAAAGGCCACTTATAAATTAAGGGATCTCGAAAAAGGGTTACATACCTTAACCCTAAAAGCCTGGGATGTGTACAATAATTCGTCTACTATGGATATTCAATTTGTAGTGGCGGGAAATGACGAACTGGAAGTAACCCGGGTTCTTAATTATCCTAATCCTTTTGTGAACTATACCGAGTTCTGGTTTAACCATAACAGACCTTTCGAATCACTTGAAGTACAGGTGCAGGTATTTACGGTGACAGGGAAGGTGGTTTGGACCAAAAATCAGATTGTAAATACCGATGGATTTCTCTCCAGAGATATAGTCTGGGACGGCCTGGACGATTTTGGAGATAAAATTGGAAAAGGCGTCTATGTATACAAGCTTACGGTAAAATCTACGTTAACTAACCAGCAAATTGAAAAATTTGAAAAACTGGTTATCCTATAAAATTTAAACTATATTTGTCGAAAATTAGAACCTCATGAAGAAAATTTTTATCCCAATATTCATTTGTCTATTTGTATTTCAGGCAGTTGCTCAGGACAATTCCACAGCGAATCAGCGAGTAATTACCACCGCTGTTCCCTTTGTATTAATTGCTGCTGATGCACGTGCCGCAGGTATGGGGGATATAGGTGTGGCTACCTCTGCAGACGCCTTTTCTCAACAGTGGAATCCTGCCAAATATGCATTTGCCATCTCAAAGCAGGGTGTTGGTATTACATATACGCCATATTTAAGTCAGTTAGTGAACGATATCTTCCTTGGAAATCTAACATATTACAACCGTATCAACGAACGTAGTGCGATTGGAGCGAGTTTGAGATATTTCAGTCTTGGAGATATCGAACTGCGTGAAACGATAGAACAGGACCCACTTATACAGAGTCCGAACGAATTTACCTTCGATGTATCTTACGCGCTTCGTTTAAGTGAGCGTTTCTCGATGGCGGTTGCCGGTAGATACCTGCGCTCAGACCTGAAGATTCAGGCGGCTAGCGAGGATGCTTCGGCAGCGAGTTCATTTGCCGTAGATATTGCAGGTTTTTATCAGTCTGAAGAGATCGCGTATAACGATTTCGACGGTAGATGGAGAGCTGGTTTCAACATTTCCAATATAGGTCCGAAGATCAAGTATGACGAAGTAGGGCAGGAAAACAACCTTCCTACTAATCTGGCACTGGGTGGAGGATTCGATTTCATTCTGGATCCCTATAATAAAGTAGGTGTAAATGTAGAAGTAAATAAATTGCTAGTTCCTACACCACAGGATTTCGACGGCGACGGCGATATTGATGCAGAGGATGATGAAGAGTACGAATCCATTAGTTTCTTTTCGGGGATGTTTAAATCCTTTGGAGATGCTCCCGATGGTTTCTCTGAAGAATTAAAAGAATTTACCTGGGCACTTGGTGCAGAATACTGGTATCAGGATGTATTTGCATTTCGTACCGGTTATTTCAACGAGAGTGACCTGAAAGGTTCCAGAAAGTTCCTTTCATTAGGAGCAGGATTCAGGTATACAGCCATAAATATTGATATCTCGTATTTATTCTCAACTTCCAAAGTGAGAAGCCCGCTGGAAGGGACACTTCGTTTCGGACTTACCTTCAACTTCGGGGACGAGTACGACGAATACTAGAAATTTGAAAAAACATAAACTGGAGACATATCTGGAGATCTATGATTCGATCTCGGAATTACCGGATAGCATCCAAAATTTAATGAATAAGGCGCAGCAGGCTAGAGACAATGCCTATGCGCCTTATTCGCGTTTTAAGGTGGGCGCTGCCCTCGAATTGAGTTCGGGCCGGATCATTACCGGAAATAACCAGGAAAATGCCGCATTTCCTTCGGGTTTATGTGCCGAAAGAGTTGCTGTTTTTCATGCGGGGTCCAATTACCCGGACGAGACTATTACTAAACTCGCCCTCACCGTGAGGTCGCTTCAGAAGGAAATAAACAAACCCACTCCACCATGTGGTGCCTGCAGGCAAGCTCTGGCAGAATACGAAGTAAAGCAAGAAAGCCCTATTGCCATCTATTTTATGGGTGAGACAGGAAAGGTGGTCAAGGCAGCTTCAGTTAGAGACCTATTACCCCTCGTATTCGACAGTTCATTCCTGGAATAAGATCCCGGGGTTCTCAACTAAATCGTTTTCGGTTTTTTTTTAATCATTTGGTTTTTTCTAGTCCTTCAGAATATAGTATTTTTGTTATTCGCGAAATTTATATTGAATAAGGAATTCGATATAAGTATACTTCAGTAAATGAAAAAAATTACGAAACAAACTTATCTTCAGTGGTATGAGGAAATGCTCTTCTGGCGCAAGTTCGAAGACAAACTCGCCCAGGTATATATAAATCAAAAAGTGAGAGGTTTTCTCCATTTGTACAATGGACAGGAAGCCGTTTTAGCCGGAGCTCTGCATGCTATGGATCTCACTAAAGACCGAATGATCACAGCGTATCGTAATCATGTGCAGCCTATAGGAATGGGCGTGGATCCCAAGCGTGTGATGGCCGAACTCTACGGAAAAGGAACCGGTACTTCGCAAGGATTGGGAGGCTCTATGCATATCTTTTCTAAAGAACATCGTTTTTACGGAGGTCACGGTATAGTAGGGGGTCAAATACCTCTGGGTGCTGGTTTGGCATTTGCCGATAAATATCATGAAAGAGATGCAGTTACCTTAACCTATATGGGTGATGGAGCAACCAGGCAGGGGTCCTTACACGAAACCTTCAATCTTGCCATGCTTTGGAAATTACCTGTAGTATTTTGTGTGGAGAACAACGGTTATGCCATGGGAACATCTGTGGCGCGAACTGCTAATCATACCGATATATATAAATTAGGTTTAGGCTACGATATGCCTTGCAAGCCCGTTGATGGAATGAAACCCGAAGTAGTTGCCAAGGAGATGGATGAGGCGATATCGCGTGCGAGAAGGGGAGATGGACCAACCTTCCTCGAAATCAGAACTTACAGATACCGCGGGCACTCCATGAGTGATGCGCAACATTACAGAACTAAGGAAGAAGTAGCGAAAAAACAAGAAGAAGATCCTATAGATTATGTGCTTCATCACATTTACGAAAAGAAGTGGGCAACTGAAGACGAAATTAAAGAAATTGACCAGCGGGTTAAGGATAGGGTGAGTGAATGCGAGAAATTTGCGGAAGAGTCGCCATATCCCGAGAAGAATGTGATGTATGATACCGTTTACGAGCAGGAAGATTATCCTTTTTTACCTCATAAATTATAAACTATGGCAGAAATTATAACCATGCCGCGTCTTAGCGACACCATGGAGGAAGGAACAGTAGCTAGCTGGCTGAAAAAGGTAGGCGATAAAGTGAAGGAAGGTGATATACTCGCGGAGATTGAGACCGACAAAGCCACTATGGAATTCGAGTCTTTTTACGAAGGGACCTTACTCCATATTGGTATTGCTGAAGGAGAAACTGCCGAAGTGGATAAGTTATTGGCAATTATTGGGGAAGAAGGTGAAGATATATCAGGACTACTGAATGGGGATGGCGAAGCCGAAGAGGCCCGGGATGAGAAAGCCGGGGCACCAGCCGAGCAAGAATCGGCGGAAGAAGCGTCTTCTTCTGAAGGAACCGACTTACCTGAAGGGGTAGAGATCATTACGATGCCCCGCCTTAGTGACACCATGGAAGAAGGTACAGTGGCCAGTTGGCTTAAGAAGGAGGGAGATACAGTGGAAGAAGGTGATATTTTAGCCGAGATCGAGACAGATAAGGCGACCATGGAATTTGAGTCTTTCTATTCCGGAACGCTTTTAAAAATTGGTATTGCTGAAGGAGAAACTGCTAAAGTAGATGCCTTACTTGCTATTATTGGCCCGGCAGGTACAGATGTGTCATCTGTAAATCTGGCCGCAAAGCCAGCTGAGGCACCCAAAGAGTCAAAGAAAGTTACCGCACTCGAATCTAAACCTCTGCAAGAAACAGTAAAGGAAAATAAAAGTGCGGTGGTTAGCCAAACGGCTACACCGGCAAACACCAACGGTCGAATTTTTGCATCTCCGCTGGCTAAGAAATTGGCCGAGGAGAAAGGCATTGCGTTGGCTAGCGTGCGTGGTTCGGGAGAGAACGGCCGAATTGTGAAGCGCGATATAGAAAATTACCAGCCTGCAGCTGGGGGAGTTACAGCCTATGTTCCTGTGGGGGAAGAAAGTTTTGAAGAGACTACAAATTCACAGATGCGTAAGACGATAGCTAAGCGTCTGGGAGAATCGAAGTTTACGGCTCCGCATTATTATCTCACCATAGAATTGGATATGGATAATGCTATAGCTTCCAGAGCAGCCATTAACAGCGACCCTGATGTGAAGATCTCTTTTAATGATATGATCTTGAAAGCTTCTGCTATGGCCTTGCGCAAACATCCTCAGGTTAATTCGCAATGGGATGATAAGGTGACCAGGATCGCAAAGCATATACATGTGGGAGTTGCCGTTGCGGTAGATGAAGGCCTGGTCGTTCCGGTACTGAAATTTGCAGACAACATGACCTTCTCACAAATTGGTGCAGCAGTGAAAGAACTGGCTGGAAAAGCAAGAGACAAAAAGTTAACACCCGATGAGATGCAGGGAAGTACCTTTACCGTATCTAATCTGGGAATGTTCGGGATCAAGGAATTTACTTCTATCATCAATCAGCCTAATTCGGCCATTTTATCTGTAGGTGCCATTGTAGAAAAGCCGGTTGTAAAAAACGGAGCTATCGCTATTGGGAACACGATGACGGTAACCCTGGCTTGCGACCACAGAACTGTTGATGGAGCAACAGGGGCTAAGTTCCTGCAGACCTTGAGACAATATATAGAGAATCCTGTAACTATGTTCGTGTAGTTCAGGACCAGCAAAAATCAAACTACAGGTCCCGCATTCTCCATAAAGGAAGGTGCGGGATTTGTTTATCTTTAGAAAATGAAGAAAAACATAGTTATCACCGGGACAAGTCGCGGTATAGGATACGAATTAGTTGGATTACTAGCCAACACCGAGCACAATATTCTGGCGCTGTCTCGTAATGATGTACCTGTTTCCGGGATGGAGATCTCCAATTGCTGGTGTTTCCCATGCGACATTACAAGTAAAGGAGATATACAAAAGGTGTCTGAATTTGTAAAATCTAATTGGGGGCATGTGGACATCCTAATCAACAATTCCGGATTTATGGTTAATAAACCCTTTGAGAAACTAACTTCCGATGATTTCCAAAGGTCTTTTGAAGTAAATTTATTTGGTGTGGTAGCCATGACCCAGGCTTTGCTGCCATTTATGAATAAAGAAGGTCACGTTGTGAATATAAGTAGTATGGGCGGTGTTCAAGGGAGTACGAAATTTCCGGGACTTGCCGCTTATAGCAGCAGTAAGGGTGCTTTAATTACATTAACAGAGGTATTAGCCGAAGAATATAAGGAGACCGGACCTTCTTTCAATGTGCTCGCCCTGGGGGCAGTTCAAACCGAAATGCTTCAAGAAGCTTTCCCCGGATATAAAGCCCCGGTAACGGCAAAACAAATGGCAAGATATATCATGGAATTTGCCTTAAATGGCGAACAATTTTACAATGGAAAATTAATGCAGGTATCCAGTTCTACTCCCTGATGCATGACAGACCTTCTGGCAAAATATATTCCTACGGCTGCTGTTAATCCTGTTTTCGAATTGATTAAGCGACATAATGTTCATCTCAAGATCGTGAACGAACGGGTTACCAGGCATGGCGACTATAAAAAGCTTCCTAATGGGGCTCATCAGATCACGGTAAATGCAAATCTGAACAAATACCGTTTCCTTATCACTTTGATCCATGAAATTGCACATTTGGTTGCTTTTAAAGACTATGGGCGAAGCATAAAACCCCATGGTAAAGAATGGAAACATGTTTTTCGGCAATTGATGTTCCCATACTTACGGCCCGAGATATTTCCATCAGCTCTATTACCGCTGCTGGCCCTTCACTTTAAGAATCCGAAGGCCTCCAGTGATACCGATAGCAAGTTATCCCTGGGGTTGAAGGCATACGATCCGCCTAACGATAAAAACTATATATTTGAAATACCATACGGCGGCACTTTTCGGTTATATAATGGAAAGATGTTTAAGCGTGGTAATAAACGGGTTAAGCGCTATGAGTGCCTTGAACTTTCCACGGGTAGGATCTATTTGTTCAATCCCAATGCTGAAGTTGAATTTATAAAGTGAATATGAAGACTGATTATTATGCTGTGATCATGGCCGGTGGAATTGGTTCTCGATTCTGGCCGGTGAGTACTCGTAGTTTCCCGAAGCAATTTCACGATATGCTGGGAAGTGGCCAAAGCCTACTTCAGAAAACATTTTCCCGCTTATCCTCTGGTATTCCCGAAAGTAATATTAAAGTGTTAACCAACGAAAGGTATAAAGAGCTGGTGCTCGAACAGATACCCGGGATGGCCCCGGAGCAGGTTGTTCTGGAGCCTGCCATGAGAAATACTGCACCCTGTATCTTACTTAGCGCTTTGAAGATTTGGAAGGAAAATCCAAACGCCTTAATGCTTGTTGCGCCTAGCGATCACTGGATTGAAGATGAAGAGGCTTTTTTGAAGGATGTCTCACAATGCTTCGAGGCATGCAGGGAAGACGATAAATTACTAACTCTGGGGATCAGACCTTCTTTTCCTAACACAGGTTATGGATATATCGAATACGATACAACGGACGCTTCAGAAATAAAAAAAGTGCTTCAGTTTTGTGAAAAACCCGAATATCAAACCGCCAAAGAGTTTGTTGAAGCAGGAAATTTTTGCTGGAATGCGGGTATATTTATCTGGAGTGTAAGGAGTATAATTAACGCTTTCGAACAGTATCTGCCGGATATGTTCATTTTATTTCAAGAGGGAGTTGAGGTGTTAAACACGAAGATGGAGAAGCAATTTGTGGATGATCATTATGCTGAAGCCGCAAATATCTCTATTGATTATGGTATATTGGAAAAGGCAGATAACGTCCATATGCTGGAAGCGAGTTTCGATTGGAATGATCTTGGAACCTGGGGTGCTTTGCACGACAAACTGGAAAAGGACGCAAATGGAAATGCGGTTGTGCGGGCAATTCCGTACACGAAGGATGCAAATGGAAATATGATCTATTCCAGTACTGAAAAATTGATCGTTGTAGACGGGATTGAGGATTATA
>QQUG01000142.1 GCA_008501705.1 Flavobacterium sp. | reverse complement strand
GAGAAGGCCGGTCATATTCACAGTGAAAAGGCTTCGATAATTGCCGCCGTGGTACTTACGGTGTTTTTATTTGTAGGAGAAAGCATACTGAAATTGATCGGGATCAATGTAAACGAATTTGCCGTAGCCGGTGCTTTTGTACTCTTCTTTATCGCTATCGAAATGCTGCTGGGGATCACATTGTTCAAGGACGATGGAACCGGCCCAGAGGTTGCCACTGTTTTTCCATTGGCTTTTCCTATGCTTGCCGGGCCCGGGAGTCTTACTACCTTGTTATCCCTTCGTGCCGAATACGAAATACAAAATGTGATCGTTGCCATAGTGATCAACATCATCGTGATCTATATCGTGTTAAAGACATCGGCCAGGTTGCAGCGAATCCTTGGAAAGAACGGAATTGGTATTATAAGGAAGATATTCGGTGTTATATTGCTAGCCATTGCAGTGAAGTTATTCACCTCCAACATTCAGGAATTATTTAATTAATTGAACATGAAAGCAGCTATTTATATATTTATCGCCATCGCAGCAGGTCTGATCATCTTTAATATTACGAAACTAGATTTCGATAATCTGTTCGAGGGTGACAGCCAGGTAGCTGCCATAAGTATATTGGCATCGGCCTGTGTGATCCTGTTGATGGTGATTTTAAATACCTCCCGTAAGATATCCGGAAAGAAATAGAGCTTATTCTATTTTTATTTCTGAAGACTCGAGCTCCATTACCTTGTTGAGCATGGTATCCCCGTCGTTGAGAAAATATTCGAACGCATTGGTGCCAAACAATTGCTGAGCAATGTTTGCCTTCAAGGCTGTTCCCAGTTCATCGCTGTACTTCCGAAGGTCTATCTGGGCATTTTCGAAGGCAGAATACGCATAAAATTCCTCCTTGAGCGATTCGGGAATCTCGAAATTGTCTGCAAACTGATTAAAGGTCATTCCGCTAAAGAAGGACCTGTTCTTTTCCAGGTATTCGAAAATAAAATAACCCATAAACCCACTTCTGGAAATATATTCGAGGGTTTCATTTTCAACACTGGTATCTTTAGGTACGAAAACGTCCGGGATAATACCTCCACCTCCATAGACTACCTTACCTCCCGGTGTTACAAATCGCAATGAATCTGCTACCTGTATATTTTCTGGATCTTCCAGTTCACCATTTTTATACCTGTTCTCATAGTCGCGGTAATAATCGCCATTTCCATTTCCGTAAGGCTTCTGTATAGACCTGCCTGTAGGCGTATAATAACGTGCAATGGTTAAGCGTACGGCACTTCCGTCACCCAGGGCCATTTCCCGCTGAACCAGGCCTTTCCCAAATGAACGTCTTCCAATAATAGTCCCTTTATCATTATCCTGAAGCGCACCCGCAACGATCTCACTAGCCGAGGCAGAATTCTCATTGATAAGTACATACACCTTTCCTTTCTCAAATTCTCCTTTGCGGGTTGCATAACTTCTGTTTTCTTCACCGCTCTTATTACGGGTTATAAGAATTAGCTTGTCGTCTTCCAGAAATTCATCTACCAATTTTTCTGCGGCATAAATATAGCCTCCCGGGTTATTTCTCAAGTCCAGAACCAGCGTCGCAATTCCCTCGTCATTTAGCTCATCTAAGGCCTCTCGAAATTCGGTATATGTGGTCTCCGAAAAACGATTCACCTTAATATATCCAATATCATCCGTGAGTTTATACGCAGCATCTACACTTACAAGGGGTACTCGTTTGCGCTTCAGTTTAAATTCGATCATTTTATTTTCCGAAGGCCGGTAAACGGTAAGTTTAACTTTGGAGTTGATCTCACCTTTCAAGAATTCAGAAATACTGTCGCGGTAGATGTCTGAACCAAAAAGTGGTTTTCCGTCTGCATATAAGATCCTGTCTCCTCCCTTAATTCCGGCTTTTTCTGCAGGCCCTCCTTCAATGGCTCGAATTACTGCTATAGAATCTTTGTAAGGATAAAAACTAATCCCAATACCCACAAAATTCCCGCGCATATCATTGGCGTTGTCTTCGTAGTCGTCTACCGGGATATACACCGAATGCGGATCCAGATTTTCGAGTATCCCGTTAACGGTAACATCCACGATGCTGTCTGTATTCACCTGGTCCACGTATTCGTAGTCTATATAGTCTATAAGCCGGTTGAGCTTGTCCTTCTTGGAGTTGGTGGCGAAGATCTTTTCGTTTGTATCGTGGAAATTCAACTTAGACCCAATGAATATACCAGCGGCTATAGCCACGCTTATCAATAAAGGAAGGTATTTTTTCTGAACTCCCATAGGGATCTAAATTGCTTCAACATGCGTTATACTAACGCCTGCTTTTCTTAAAAATTTCACACCCGAATTATCCTTATACTCCTCGTGATATACCAGCCGTTTTATTCCTGCCTGGTGAATCAACTTGCTACATTGCTGGCAGGGCGACATCGTTATATACAAGGTGGCGCCTTCGCAAGACTGTGTTGAAGAGGCAACTTTCGATATGGCGTTGGCTTCGGCGTGAAGCACATACCATTTAGTAAAACCTTCGTCGTCTTCACAAATATTTTCAAAGCCCGTCGGTGTACCGTTATATCCGTCGCTTATAATCATTTTATCTTTCACAATAAGCGCGCCAACTTGTCTTCTTTCACAATAGGACAAGGTACTCCACTCTTTAGCCATTCGCAAATAGGCGATATCGTATTTCCGTTGTTTTTCCTGGGTCATTTCTAAGGTGATAGGTAGGCGAAATTAAAAGTAAGTTACACCAACGCAAAACATACGAGCGTTAAATATTTGAAAAACTTTAAAATGGCCAGGTGTCCGCCACCATGGGGATGGTCATTCCTATAACTATGGAAGACATGATCAACAGCCAGTCTCTCTTGTTAAATCGCAATATCCCAACGGCCAGAAAAGACAACAGCAAGGTTAATAATACAATAATGATCTGGGCCAATTCTACCCCTAAAGCAAATTCGAGCAGAGGTGCCACACTCTCGTCTGTCTTCATCATATTATAATAGCGGGCAAAACCAAAGCCATGAATAAGACCGAAAAACAAAGTTACCAGGTAAAAAATCAAATTGGCCGTGGATGGCTTGGTTCGCCTGGCATTAAAGATATTATATAGCGCGGTGGCAAGGATGGTGATGGGAATTAAAAGCTCGACATATTCCCCTCGAATTGCCACGATGTTGTAATGTGCCAATAGCAGGGAAATGGTGTGTCCAATGGTAAAAAGCGTTACCAGCAATAATAATTTCCGCCATGCATTAAATGAATAAGCCGCACACAGTGCTACCAGGAAGAGGATATGGTCATAACCGTTAAGGTCCAGCACATGGTCCAGACCCAGTTTAACATAAAGCCAGAAGTCGCTCATCAGAAAGGGGAACTTTGATTCAAAAATACGAAATGCAAGCTAGATTTCATATATTTAAAGGTACACTGACGTTTCCTTTAAAGTGCTGCTATGAAAAAACTATTACTTTTAATTACCACGATTTTTGTATGTGCCGGTGCCTTCGGGCAGGATCCAGAATTGGAAGGCGAATGGAAATTAGCCCATATGTTTATTGATGGTGTTACATATCCATCTCCGCTGGTGGATCCTACTATTTATGTTGATCCTACTTTAACTTACACAATTAATCCGGACGAATACATCGATACTAATATTCAGGGTGATGATGATATACTCGGAAGTATTGTGTCCGTTAATCCTTTAACCAATGAAATCACGGTAGATAATGGTTGGGTTGTACTACTTGGTTTGGGTTTTCCCCGTTACCCCGATTACCGAAATCAGTATTTCGATCTTCTTACTGGGTTTATCGCCGGCAGTCCTCCATTATATACACTTTCTTATGAGATTATTAATGAGACTGGAGGTGTGCGAACTCTGGTAATTACGGACGATATTGGAAATTATGCCAAATACAGCAGCGCACCCATCCCGTTTCACCTGTTTGACGACTGGGAATTGGAGAAACTCAACATATCCGGAACCGAACATTTGCTGCCCGTTAATGGCGAGGAATTCACTCCATTTCTTTTCTTTGCTGAAACATACGACCCTGCGGTCGCTACCTTTACCGGTGATAGCGGTTGCAACGATTTTGACGGGCTAATTACTTATGATGTGGGCAATGAGCAGTTCACCATCGACAGTAATAACATCGGTGGAAATTCCTGTACAGAACCACAAAACAATAATTTTGAGATGTTGTTTACCGATTTCCTTTTCGGTGGTTTACCTGCAACTTTCGACCATAGCACGACCATAGATGAAGGGTTGGTCCTTGAGCTCACAAAATCCAACGGAGATAAAGCGTTCTTCAGAAGAGACTATTATTTACTCTCTGCGCCGGTTATAGAAAGCAGTCAATTTTCTATATATCCAAATCCGGCAAGTGAGATCCTTACTATTTCTTCGGAAGGAATTGTTGTTGAATCTTTATCGGTCTATTCGATCACCGGGCAGCGAATTATCTATACCAATGACCCTACCAACCAAATTGATGTGTCTTCCCTTTCTGAAGGGCTTTACTTACTTGAAATTACTTCGGAAAATGGAAGGCAGGTTCAGAAATTTATAAAAAAATAAAAATTACTTCTGTGTGGATGAGCAGACCTCATCTGTAATAGAGATCCCTACTTGTTTGATACCACTAAACCCATCGGTGATTTCAACCAGGTTGTGAATACCTCGACTTTTCAGGATAGAAGCGGCAATTACCGAACGATATCCTCCCGCACAGTGTATATAGAAGGTTTCTTCTGAAGGAAATTGGGCCAGGTGATCGTTTAAAAAATCAAGTGGTGTTAATTGTGCATCCTTCACGTGAGCTGCTTCATATTCACCGGGTTTTCTCACATCGAACACGGGGATGTCGTTTTCTGAAAGTACCTTTTTAAATTCCTGGGCAGTGATCGACTTCATGGTATCATATTCCATACCTGCATTTTTCCAGGCTACAAAGCCGCCTTTCAGATAACCCAGGGTATTGTCGAAACCTACACGAGACAGCCTCGTGATCGTTTCTTCTTCCCGTCCTTCCGGAGTGACCAGTAGCAGGGGTTGTTTTACATCACCTATTAGCGCACCAACCCAAGGCGCGAATCCGCCATCCAGGCCAATGAAGATCGATCTGGGAATATGTCCGCGAACAAAGTCCCGCTGGTGACGTACATCGAGTACCAGGGCACCACTTTCATTCACCGCAGCTTCGAAAGCATCCGGCGTCAGGGCGTGGGTTCCTCGTTTTATGATCTCATCGATATCCTCATATCCTTCTTTGTTCATTTTCACATTTAGCGGAAAATACTGAGGGGGAGGCAGGAGGCCATCTGTTACTTCCTTAATAAATTCTTCACGGGTCATATCGGCTCTTAAGGCATAATTCGTCTTTTTTT
>QQUG01000144.1 GCA_008501705.1 Flavobacterium sp. | reverse complement strand
AAATTTTAAAAAAATATAAGAGTCTAAATCAGCTTCCCTGCCTCCGAAATTTCTTCAAAATCTATTACCTTTGTGCAAAACCACATCACATGCTAAAAGCTGGCGTACTGGGTGCCGGACACCTGGGAAAAATTCACCTGAAACTTCTTAACCAATCATCCCGATACGAATTGATCGGTTTTTACGACGCAGATACAAAAGCCTCTGCCGCTATACAAAAAGAATTTGGTTATAAAAGTTTTCCTTCCATGGAAGCGCTTATCGAGGCTTGCGATGTTGTGGACGTGGTTACCCCTACGGTTGCGCATTTCAACTGTGCACAAAAAGTGATCACCGCCGGGAAGCATCTGTTTATTGAAAAACCGATCACCCAAACAGTAGACGAAGCGAATGAATTGCTATCACTGGCTGAAAAACACGGTGTGAAAGGACAGGTGGGACATGTGGAGCGATTCAATCCGGCATTTAAGGCTGTTAAACATATGATAGACAATCCTATGTTTGTGGAATCGCACCGTCTGGCCGAATTCAATCCTCGAGGTACAGATGTTTCTGTAGTTCTGGACCTGATGATTCACGATATCGACGCTATTTTGAGTGTGGTGGATTCGGAAGTGAAAAATGTGTATTCGAGTGGCGTATCTGTTATTTCTGAAACGCCCGATATCGCGAATGCTCGCATCGAATTCGAGAACGGATGTGTGGCTAATCTTACCGCTAGTAGGATCTCGATGAAAAAAATGAGGAAAGCCCGATTCTTTCAGCGTGATGCTTATATCTCGGTAGATTTCCTGGAGAAGGCTTGTGAAGTTGTGAAGATGAAGGATGCGCCAAGGAAACCGGACGATTTTGCCATGATCCTCACAAATGCCGAAGGGATTAAAAAACAGATCTATTTTGATAATCCGGACATCCAATCCAATAATGCGATCCTCGACGAACTTGAAACCTTCGCAGATGCCATCGAGAACGATACTACGCCGGTTGTAAGTCTGCAGCAAGGCACAAATGCCCTGCGTGTAGCAATGCAGATCATTGATAATTTTAAAAAACTATAAAACATATGAAAAATGTTGCAGTTATTGGTGCAGGTACCATGGGAAACGGAATTGCCCACACCTTTGCCCAATTCGATTATAAAGTTCAATTGATCGACGTGTCACAAACCGCGCTGGACCGAGGACTAGCCACCATCGAAAAGAACCTGGACAGAATGCTGGCGAAAGAACGCATTACTGAAGAGGAAAAAGCTAAAACCCTGGCCAATATAACAACCTATACTAGTCTTGAAGAAGGTGTGGAGTATGCCAGCCTCGTGGTTGAAGCAGCGACTGAAAATTTAGATCTAAAACTGAAGATCTTCCGCGACCTGGATAAATTCTGTCCGGAGGATACCATCCTGGCGAGTAATACTTCCTCTATATCGATAACCGAGATCGCAGCCGCAACCTCCAGGCCCGAAATGGTAATAGGGATGCATTTTATGAACCCGGTACCTATCATGAAGTTGGTGGAGATCATTAAAGGTTATAATACAAGTAATGAGACCTACTCCACTGTGGAGGAGATCTCGAAAAAATTAAACAAAGTTCCCGTAGAGGTGAACGACTACCCCGGTTTTGTGGCCAACCGTATCCTAATGCCCATGATCAACGAAGCCATTGAAACTCTGTATAACGGTGTCGCCGGAGTAAATGAGATCGATACGGTTATGAAACTTGGAATGGCACATCCTATGGGACCATTGCAGTTAGCAGATTTTATAGGCCTTGATGTTTGTCTTTCTATTTTAAAGGTGATGTATGACGGATTTAAGAACCCCAAATATGCCCCCTGCCCACTACTGGTGAATATGGTAATGGCAGGAAAATTAGGGGTTAAGAGCGGAGAAGGATTTTACGACTATTCCGAAAGTAGAAAGGCCGAAACTATTGCCAAAATGTTTCGCTAGTCCTTTTTAGTTTTTGGCTTGCTAAAATTAAGTTTAACATCAAATTTACAATTCATCCTACATGCCAAAAATCCTTCCTTTTAGAGCAGTACGCCCCACTAGGGATAAGGTTAGCCTGATCGCGTCACGTCCATACGACAGCTACACAAAAGAGGAAAGGGATTCGCGCTTACGGGATAACCCTTTTTCATTTCTACACATTGTAAATCCCGGTTATAAATACCACAAGGTAATCTCCGGGAAGGAGCGCTATAAACTGGTGCGAAATCGATATCAGGAATTTAAAGAGGATGGAATTTTTGTCAAGGATGAAGAACCCGGTTACTACATCTATAAGATCGTTAACAGGGACCAACTCGTTTTCCATGGGATAGTTGCGGCGGCTAGTGTTGAAGATTACCGTTTGGACCGAATAAAAAAACATGAGGAAACCATTGAGTTTCGGGAAACGATGTTTCGTGATTATCTTAAAACCGTAGGATTTAATGCCGAATCGGTTCTGCTCACACATCCAGATGATCCCGATTTGGAACGTATAGTAAACCGGGTAATACAATCGAGAGCAGAATACGAATTTACAACCACCTACCGGGACACACATTATCTCTGGTATGTGAAGGACAAGAAGACCGTAGACGAGATCCGGGAGATTTTTGAGCGTATGCCGGCTGTTTATATTGCAGATGGACACCATCGTTCCTCCTCTTCTTATTTACTGGCTGAAGATTATAAAAATGAGAATAAAGCGCATTCAGGCAATGAACCGTATAACTTTTTTATGAGTTATCTTATCCCTGAAAGTAACTTGAAAATATACGAGTTCAACAGGTTGGTAAGAGATCTGAACGGCCTTAGTAAAGAAGAGTTTCTTATAAAACTGGACGCCATGTACCGTATAGAAGATCGTGGAGCCGACTATTACAAGCCGACTAAAAAACATCATTTTAGTATGTACCTGGATGGTTCATTCTATTCTCTTTATCTAAGAAAGGATAATTACGAGATACGAAACGCACTGGACGCACTGGACACTAAGATATTAGACAGCACAATACTTAAACCCATACTAGGGATTAAAGAAGCGAGAAAGGACAAGCGTCTTAATTATTCTCATGGAAGAATGGATCTAGCTTTTGTAAAAAGTATGGTAGATTCCGGGGCTTATAAGGTGGGTTTTGGTTTATTGCCGGTAAGCACATCCGAATTGAAACAAATTGCCGATGAGGGCCTTACCATGCCTCCTAAAAGCACTTATATTGAGCCAAAATTAAGGAGTGGTGTAACTATATATGAGTTTTAAATTGAGTATTTCAGAGAACATAAAGAAATTTAAATCGGGACTACCTGAGGGGGTTACCCTGGTAGCTGTATCTAAAACTAAACCGGTTTCAGATCTGATGAAAGCTTACGATGCCGGCCAAAGGATCTTTGGAGAGAACAAGATCCAGGAAATGGTGGAGAAATGGGAGCAAATGCCCAGGGATATAGAATGGCATATGATTGGTCATGTACAACGGAATAAGGTTAAATACATGGCGGCTTTTGTAAGTTTGATCCACGCTGTTGACAGCCTCAAACTCCTTAGAGAAATTGATAAACAGGCAGCAAAAAACCAGCGCTCTATTTCTTGTCTGTTACAGGTTAAAATCGCCGAAGAGGACACTAAATTTGGAATGGATGAAGCCGAAGTAAGGTCGTTGTTAAGCAGTGAAGAGCTGAAAGAATTGAACAGCATAAAGATCGTGGGACTAATGGGGATGGCAACTTTTACCGATGATGAAAAGCAACTTCGATCTGAATTTAGCAAATTGAAAAAATTATATAACGAGCTCTCCCAAACCCATCAATTTACTACGCTTTCCATGGGAATGAGTGGGGATTATAAGATAGCAGTGGACGAAGGAAGTAACATGATCCGCGTAGGAAGTGCTATATTTGGAGAAAGAAATTACAATTAACCCTCAAAAATGTGTGTAGCTTAGTTTGATGTATGCGATTTTAGATATAGAAACCACCGGTGGTAAGTACAATGAAGAAGGAATCACCGAAATCGCTATTTACAAATTCGATGGAGAAAAGATAGTAGATCAGTTCTCAAGCCTGATCAACCCGGAAAGAAGGATACAGCCATTTGTGGTAAACTTAACGGGTATTAATGCTGAAATGCTTCGGAATGCACCCAAATTCTACGAAGTCGCCAAACGAATAATCGAGATCACCGAAGATGCTGTCCTGGTAGCACATAATGCACAATTCGACAATAGGATCCTTACCACCGAATTTGACAGGCTTGGCTATAATTTTGAAAAAGATACGCTCTGCACGGTCGAATTGGCGAAAAAATTAATTCCGGGACTTCCATCTTACAGTCTGGGTAAACTAGTTCGTTCGTTAGGAATTCCGCTAAGTGACAGACACCGCGCACAAGGCGATGCAAAAGCAACTGTCGCGTTGTTCAAGATGCTACTGGCTAAGGATGCTTCAAAAGAGATCATCCAGAAATGTGTTCGAAAGGATCCGAAACGCCAATTGGAACCTAAACTTCTCGAAATGATAGAAAATGCCCCAAACGATACGGGAGTTTATTATATGCACAGAGAGGATGGAACCATAATTTATATAGGCAAGAGTAAGAATATTAAAAAGCGACTAGTACAGCATTTTACCAACGACTCGAAAAAATCCAAGCGTATTCAACTGGAAGTTGCTGCAGTAACCTACGAAAAGACAGGAAACGATCTAATTGCGCAATTAAAAGAAAGCAGAGAAATAAAGCAGAACAAACCCGTCTATAACCGCGCACTTCGCCGTACTTTTTTTAGTTATCAACTCACTTCCTTTACAGACAATAATGGCTATATAAACTTACGTATTGAAAAGGCAAATCATAAAAAAGAAGCGATACTTACCTACACTAATTACCAGCAGGCAAAATCTTCATTATACCGTATCACCGAGGAGAATGGACTTTGCCAAAAATTAACAGGGCTTTACAAATCTGATAGCGCCTGTTTTCTCTATACCATAAAAGAATGCAATGGAGCCTGTTTAACCGAGGAGCCCGTGGCCCAGTACAATGAACGAGTTCAGACGTTTATAGAAAAGAACAGCTATAACAATAAACATATGCTAATTATCGATCGCGGAAGGGATGTGGATGAGCGCTCGGTAGTTTTAATAGAAAACGGTCAGTACAGGGGCTATGGTTTCTACAATCTGAATTATCAGATCAACAACATCGAGATTCTTCGTACGATCATCAACCCGGTGAATAACGATCGGGATTCGCAGCATATCATTCAGAATTATCTGAGAAAGAATAAGGTGATCAATATTGTGAAATTACCCGAGGAAGCGACCATATAAATAAAGTTGCTTACTTTTAAATAACAATTAAGACATAGCTTGACTTCTAAACAACATGCCAGCTGGAGAAGGAATCTTCACGATATAATATACGAAGCGGATACCCCTTTGGGGAAACTCTTTGACGTAGTTTTATTGATCTTAATCCTGTTAAGCGTTTTGTTTGTTATGATCGAGAGCGTGGCAGGATTGCCGGAATATGTCTACGACTGGCTGTATGTGGGAGAATGGGTAATTACTATTTTCTTTTCCTTCGAATACATTGCACGTATTATCACGGTAAAGAAACCGGCGAGCTATATCTTTAGTTTTTACGGGATCATCGATTTTCTATCTACGATTCCGTTATACCTCACTTTTCTACTGGCTGGTAGCAACTACCTGCTCACAGTTAGGGCGTTGAGACTACTTAGAATTTTCAGAATACTTAAAATAACCAGGTACATAGGAGAATCTAATAAACTTAAACGTGCATTGCTACATAGCCGTGCCAAGATCCTCATCTTCTTATTCGCCGTTCTTATTGTTTGTATCATTGCAGGAACCCTTATGTACCTGATAGAAGGCGAACAAAGTGGTTTTAAAAGTATCCCTGTTAGTATTTACTGGTGTATTGTAACCCTCACCACGGTTGGATTTGGCGATATTCATCCCATTACGCCCCTGGGGCAGTTTCTGGCCGCCATTATTATGATCATGGGGTACGGAATAATAGCAGTTCCTACCGGTATCGTTAGTGCAGAATATGCCAAAAAAGATAATTATGTGCACGTGAATTCCTTTGCCTGCCCAAATTGTAATGCAGCACAGCATCGCGACGATGCCAAATTTTGTCATCGCTGTGGTGAAGAATTACATCCCGAAGAATTTTAAAACCTATGCCTTCCCGGAAAACCTTAATTTGTGTTGTTGGACCTACCGCTATTGGAAAAACAGCTTTAGCCATCGAGCTGGCAAAGGTTTTTGATACCGAAATCTTATCTGCAGATTCAAGGCAATTCTACAAGGAGATGAGCATTGGCACCGCTGTTCCTTCAGAGGCAGAGCTTTCGGCCGCTAAACATCATTTCATACAATCCAGAAGTATTTTCGATGATTATAGTGTAGGTGATTTTGAACGGGATGCCCTTCAGAAACTATCAAATATCTTCAAAACTAAGGACGTGCTAATATTAGTTGGTGGATCGGGACTATACGTAGATGCCGTAGTTAACGGATTAGACCACTTCCCCGAAGTTTCCCCGGAAGTAAGAGAGGAATTAAAACAAGAGCTAAAAACAAAAGGTCTGGAAGCGCTTCAACAAGAACTTCAGAAAGTAGACCCGGTCTCATTTAAACGTATTGACCTCCAGAATAAGCAAAGGATCATACGAGCTTTGGAAATATACAGAGCCAGTGGCAAGCCCTATTCTTCCTTCCTGAATAAAAAGGGAACCAGGCGAAAATTCAATGTTGTTTTTATCGGCTTGAAGGCCGATCGATCCCTGGTGTACAACAGAATAAACCGGCGTGTAGATAAGATGATCGAAGCTGGATTAATTGAAGAGGCGAAGCTGTTATACCCACACAGAAAGGTAAATGCGCTGCAGACGGTTGGTTATAAAGAATTATTTGATTGGCTTGACGGTAAACTTACAAAAGATGAAGCTATAGCCGAGATCAAGAAGAACACGCGTAGGTTTGCGAAACGGCAAGGAACCTGGTTCAGAAAAAATACAGAGATCCACTGGTTTGATTTTGATACCAATCCTAAGGAGATCGCCTCCTTTTTAAAAGAAAAAAAAGGCCTCTGAGAGGCCTTTTTTACACTTTAATATCATAATTATTGGTCCACTTCGTCTTTTACGACCAGCCTGAAGCCTTCTCCATGAATATTTATAATCTCCACACCATCATCCTTACCAAGATATTTACGCAATTTCGCGATATAGACATCCATACTTCTGGACGTGAAGTAGTTATCGTCCCTCCATATCTTAGTTAACGCCAGCTCTCTTGGCATAAGGTCATTTTTATGCAGCGCGAGAAGACGAAGTAATTCATTCTCTTTGGGCGATAATTTTATAGGTTCTTCCTTATTATAGGTTAAGAAACGAAGTTTAGAATTGAGATGGAAATTTCCAATTTCAAATTCAAACTGTTTACTGTCTGCGATAGAATCTGTGGCCTTCCTCTGAATGATCGCTTTTATCTTCATAAGTAGCACCTCACTATCG
The DNA here is from genome assembly GCA_008501705.1 of Flavobacterium sp. Taxonomy (GTDB): domain Bacteria; phylum Bacteroidota; class Bacteroidia; order Flavobacteriales; family Flavobacteriaceae; genus Pukyongia. The sequence continues at coordinate 15,102 of QQUG01000144.1, read as the reverse complement.
AAGGGCTTGTTGAGATAATCGTCCGCCCCTACTTTATATCCCTTTAGCACATCCTCCTTCATTGCCTTGGCTGTAAGGAAGATAATTGGGACATCTTCGTTTTTCTCGCGAATTTCTTTCGCTAAGGTGAATCCGTCCTTATAGGGCATCATCACATCGAGTATACACAGATCGAAATCATCTTTTTTAAATTTTTCGAACCCTTCCATACCGTTCTTGGCATGCGTTACATCGTAGTCGTTCATTGCCAGATAATCTTTGAGGACAGTTCCGAAATTTGGATCGTCTTCTACAAGCAAGATTTTTTTGTTTTCAGTTTCCATATTTTATGATATTAAGTGTAATTTAATGATAAATGTGCTTCCTTTTCCTTTTTCACTTTCTACATAGATCTCGGCTTCATGATCATCCAAAATACGTTTGGCATAAGCCAATCCCAGCCCGTGGCCTTTCACATTGTGGATGTCGCCTGTAGATTCGCGATAAAATTTTTCAAATATTTTCTTCTGAACAGATTTTGTCATGCCAATTCCCTGGTCGCGAACCTTCATGACTATGCTGTTCTTTACGTTTTCTGTATAAATATCGATCTTGGGTTCGTCTTCCGAATATTTAATTGCATTGTCCAAAATATTCACGATCACGTTTGTTAGGTGTGATTCGCTCGCCAGTACCGATGACTTTAAAGCACCAAAATGGGTTTTAATGTATCCATTTCTATCCTCTACTATTAGACTAACATGAGAGATAGCGGTTTCAATGAGTTCATGCAGTTTTACCCTTGTTTTTGGTAAATCCAACTGATTTTTCTCCAATTTCGAGATACGCAGCACGTTTTCTACCTGCGCATGCATGCGCCGATTCTCATCCCTGATCATTTTTAGATATCGATCCACGAAAGCTTCGTCCGCCTTTGCCTTAGGATTCTTCAACGCATCCAGTGCCAGGTTGATAGTGGCAATAGGTGTTTTAAATTCATGGGTCATATTATTGATGAAATCCGACTTGATCTGGGATATTTGTCGTTGTTTAAAGATCTGTGATATTGCGCTGGAATAAGCCAGTACAATAACACTCGTGAATATCAGGGAAAGTACAGCCATTCCCATGATAGATTTAAGTACTGTTTTCTTTTTTTCTGAAAAGATCACCAACAGGTCGTACCCTATTTTCATCTCTTCATTCACAAATATGGGGGTGCTAAGGATCTTCGAAGCGTCGAATTCGAAATTTCTGGAATGAACGCGCGTAGAGAGGCCGTTGCTGTACACTGCAAACTCAACATTCGATTTTAAACCTCGTTCCTGCATGGATTTATGAAGTAATTCTTCTATTTCTTCTACACTTACACGTTTGTGAATAGGTGTTCGGGATGATATATTTTTAAAGGCATTTTCAAAACTACTACGTTGATAGTCCTTTAACTGGCTAAAAGATTCTATCGTTTCTTTTACAGGCCCCGTACCATCCAGACCAGATATTACCTTGGTCTTGCTTTTTTTATTGATGATCCTTTTAAAGAGGATACTATCGATCTCGGTATCGAGAAAACTGGAGGAAAGTTTATAATCCTCCTCTAAGATACCATCACTAAAGATGTAAAACTCATTACTTTTATCACTACGGGTTGTATAAACCAATTCACTGAAATTGATGCTTTCAGGGGTTTTTACACTATCCGCCAAGCCACTATAAATGCGATAATAATCCTCGATCTCTCGTGTTTGTACTTCTTTGGCAACTTCGTTCAATACCTGGTGAAAATTAAAATTTATCTGATCTTCTTTATCCCGGTATGAATTGCTTATCCAGTATCCCTGAACAAAAATTATTCCCAATAGCGAGAGGGACATGAGTGCTATTAATAAAATAAACAGCCTTTTGTTCATAAGCCAAAAGTAAGATTTTAACATTTAGGCTTGCTTCCATTTAACCAAATGTTAACAAAAAGAATAGCAGGAATTTACTGGGGTTGGCTAAGATTTTTATGTACTTCAAGTACACGTTTTCGGGTTGCTTCCAGGGTAATATTTTCTATGATAATATCGGCAAGTTTTTTCTTTTCTGAATCACTCCATTGATTCGACATCCTGGCTTCTATCTCTGCTTTACTACTTTGATCGCGAGACAGCAATCGCTCAATACGAAGTGCTTTTGGAGCTACGATTAAAATGGTCTTGTCGCATTGTTTATAGCCTCCATTTTCGAAAAGTATCGCAGCTTCCTTAATTACATATGGGCCTTGTTGCTTTTTCAGCCATCTTTTAAAGTGGGAAGCTACTTTAGGGTGTATAATCGCATTTACTGCTTTAAGTAGTTCTGTATCATTGAAGATCTTTTCTGCGACAAAAGTTCGGTTTAAACGATTGTCTATGTAGGCCTCCTGCCCTAATAATTCAATAAGTTTGCGCCTTATCACCTTTGATCGGTTACTTAGCTTCTTGGCTTCAATATCCGCGATATAGACCGGTACACCTAATTCACTGAACATTTTTGCCACCGTAGTCTTACCACTTCCTATACCGCCTGTTAAGCCAATTATTTTCAATAGGAATTATTTAAAAATTAAGAAATCGATTTTCCTCTCGCTTACCTCCACATTAAGGATTCCATCAGGCCTTCTAATAATCTCAGCAACCATAAAATTGTCTGAGGTGTCTTTTTTAGAATAATCACAAACAACTTTGAAATCGGTTGCCGTTATATTGTTGAAATTCTCCATGGGTACATCGAAGGTAATATTTAGTGAGTTAGGGATGATCTTCACTTTAGTACCCGGTGGGAGATTTACGATCTCAATAGGGACATTTAATTTTTTCTGGGTGAATTCTGTGACCTCCTGAATAAATTTCACTTCAGTTGGCTCTACTTTCCAGCTGTTTTTAGCAGGTATTTCCAATTGAAGATTGAGGTCAATTTTTTCGTCAATATTGCTTAGGGATATTTCTTTTGTTAATATTGAATCGATATTATTTAGTTCATTAGCCGGGGCAGATACCTTTACCGAATCCGGACTAAGAAATCCTGAATCCACTGCCCTAAACCCTTCTTTATAACCAATATTTACTTTGGCAGCCACAGGTATCATTCTGGAAGCAACAGTATCCAGGTCGATAATAATCTCACTTAGAGACAAATTTTTTACACTTACTTCATTGTCCAGTTCGGTGGCGATCAACCGGTTCAATTCGGCTCGCTCGATTACGATACGATTGTTATTATTAGGTAAATAATTGGCAACAGGGATGTCTATTTGCGGCGTATTTAACTGATATTGTAAAAACTTGAACCCATTGGCTGTAACCTCGAAAGAGAAATTGTCCGGATTTCCATCCCCAAGCACAGTATTTTCGGGAAGATTAGTGTAATTTATATTTCCCGAAATAGTTGCTGTATACGTCTTGGAGAACTTCGTCAAGACCCAAATAATACATGCCAATGCCAGGAAAAGCAGGAAGGTTCGGATCTTTTTCGTTTTGTATTTTTTAGGGCCCAAAGTCTGTTAATGGAATATATTATTAGTGAATTAAAGTTACTCAAAAAATAATTGAGGAAACTGTTTCCTTGCTTGTTTATTAAGCATACGTATGTAAAATGTGGATTTTAAAAAGGCCAGGCCATATCCGAAGAATTGTATGAACAAGGCGATAACCGCCATACATCCAATAACGATACTCTTATTCCTAATAGATGCATCGACCCAAATAAGCGTGACATAAGTTAATATGGGAATAGCATAAAACCAATTCAGAAAAAATGCAAGAAAGATCGAGATTATAAAACCCAATGCGAACACAGACGGAAACCAAAACGTGAGCTTTGCACTTTCGGGATGCCATTTCGAAAGTATGGGACGTACCAAACCAAATTTTGTGACCTGAATATAAAATTTACGCCATGAGATCCTCCTCTTATGATACACATAGGCGTCCGGGACAAACTTGGTCTTAAATCCCGCCTTCCTGATCCTATGAGACAGGTCCGGGTCCTCTCCCGGATGGATCTTTCCAAAGCCACCACTTTGTTCGAAGGCCTTCCTGGAAATTCCCATATTAAAACTACGTGGTTCAAATTCACCTATTTGGGATTTGCTACCGCGTATCCCTCCTGTAGTAAGGAAAGAGGTCATTACATAGTTGATAGCCTTTTGAAGGTTGGTAAAACTGGGATGAGCAGCATCTGCCCCGCCAAAACAATCACAATAGTCTTGGGTTAAAAAGGATGAAACCGTGTCGAGATAATGAGGCGGAAGGATTACATCCGAATCCAGAATGATAAAATAGTTGCCCCTGGCTCTTGCCATTCCATAATTTCTCGAATCACCGGGCCCGGAATTCTCTTTATAGTAGTAAGAAATGTTGCGTAGTGAACGAAATTGATCTACAATTTCTTTACAAGTTTCGGTTGAACCATCCTCAATTATAACGATCTCGAATGGCGATTCATACTCCAGAACCGTAAAGCTTTCCAGTAATTCCAGTATTTCCCGGGGACGGTTATAAACAGGAATGATAAATGAAAAATCCAGGTTCATATCGCAAATGTAATTAAAAAAAAAGCCACCCGCGTTGGACGGGTGGCTCATGTAATTCCTAATTTAAATTATCTCTTGATCACCTTATAGGTACCAACTTGTCCGTTCACAGTTACTTTCATAATGTAAGCTCCTGTTGCAAGTGATGAGGTATCTAGTTGTGTGCTGGTTGCATTCACATCAAGACCCATTACCTGCTGGCCTAACAGATTGTAGATCGCTACATCTTCTATAGCCTCTACTGAAGTAAGGTTCAAGGTCTCATCGGTTGGATTTGGATAGTAATTAAATCCTTCGATGATATTATCCTCCGCACTTAACAATGTTCCGTCGATCACGATATCGGTTACCCCGCCATCGTTTACAACAAACACATAGTACGCTTGTCCGCCTTCTGTAGTAATATTAGCAGAAGTAGCCGGTGCACACTGGTTTCCAATCTGGAAGAAATATTCAAGATCGGTCTCCATTGCGTTCTCATCGGGAGCCTTGAAGAATACCACAAAACTAGCACCTGCAGGAGATACGATCTCGGCAGTGGCTGTTCCTGATGCAGCAGCTGTAAAGTTGTACCATACACCTTTTGCACCATCGATATTACATCCGGTTGGGTTTCCATTCTCCAGGGTAGCAGCTGGCATAGCCACTGCAGGATCTGTATAAGGAACACCAATCTCATCCACATCGATAGAGTTCACGATCATATCGTTTGGTGGTGGTACCGGAGTACATGTCATAGTTAGTTCGAAATCTCCTGTAGCTCCTCCAAATCCATGAACCAGGATATAGTAGGTCGTATTTCCATCACTCTGGAATTCTACCTCACTTTGGAAGTTAGTACAGTTAGGAGAATCGTCATTACCTGCAACACAAGTTAATGGTGGTGCTCCACAATCACCTGTATAAACAGAGATCTTAGTATCGTAGTTTGTGTTCGTACTACAAGTAGAAACTAAGATATCGGTAACAAGACCGGTAGTGTCATTATAAACATACCAAACACCAGGAGCCGAAGTAGGCGTATTACAATCCGGTGCAAAGGCAGTATCGTCGTTTGCTGTATCGGTATTACCCAGGATTGGAACTCCACATTCTATTGGCAAGGCTCCGCATGGGTCGTCGTTTATAGGACCACAAGTGATGCTTAGATCGAAGGTACCACTGGCGCCTCCAAATCCGTCTACAGCTATGTAATAGGTAGATGATCCATCTGCCACAAATGATAATTCGGATGTAAATCCGGTACAACCGGGTCCGTCATCATTAGTTGCCACAACAGTACCACCACAAGCATCATATACCGTAAGGATAGTGTCGAAGCCGGCCTGGTCGCAAGTAGACACAGTGATAAGTTCACCGGCAACAGAGCTGGTTACGGCAAACCATTCGTCCGGAGATCCATCACCATTAGTATCTGTATCATTTGAGGTATCTCCAGATAGAGTTTGCCCACAATTAATCGGGGTTGCATTGGCACAAAGATCGTTTGTGGGAGGAGCAACTACTCCTTCAATCGCAACAACCGAAAGTTCGGCACAATTTGCATTAACCTGTCCCAGGCTGGTTGCAGCACCCGTAGTAGTATCGATCGATGCCCATTCGTTAGCTCCACCACCAAGGTAAAGACCGGCATAAAGAATATCTGTGTCAGGATCAAAATCTGCGTCCTGAGCGAAATTAATATCAAAGCCTAAAGGACCAACCACGGTTCCGGCGCCAGTACCCAGATCGATAGAATAGAGATTGTCGTCAAGGTCTGCGGCAAATGCATTCCCCATAGAATCGATTGCGAGCCAGATTGCCAGGGTTGTCCCGGTATTTCCAATTACTGTTAAAGTACCCGTAGTAAGATCGACCGAATAGACAGTAGAAACTGCACCATCGGTACTCAAGGCGTACATAGTAGAATTATCTGCATTCCAGGCTAAACCGGTAACCGTATGCCCGGCGTTTAGATTTGTAAGTGGCCCTACGGCTGTATCAACACCTGTTGCAGTATCCACTGTTAATAGTGAAAGCGTGGTTTGATCCAGCACATACAATGTTCCTGAATCGTCAAAATCACCTGCAAACCATGTTGGGTTAGCTGTGGTTAAAATTGGTGCCAGGGTATAAGGACCATTTATATCGAAGGTACCAAAATCATCCGAACAGAAACCTCCATCGTAAGCATAAACGGTGTCGCTTCCACCACCTCCTCCACCGGCGTTGAGAACTTCTACTTCCCATCCACAAGTATTCACAACAGTAGTTGCATTAAATTCGAATGTCAATGCATCGGAGGTAGATGTAAATATGGTTCCCGTTGAATTCATCATATCCGTAAGATTATCACCACTCACGGTCGAATCATATATCAAAGGAGCAGAAGTGTCGGTGCCATCGTAGATATTTAGCCAGTCAAAATTTCCGAATATCTCAAATGAAAGGAATTCAACTTCAAGACCGGTACCTGTAAGGGTAGTAACTGTTACACAGCCACAATTGGGATAATCACCCGGATCTCCAGAACTTGTGGTAGAACAATCACCACCGGGTCCACCGGTTAATCCATCCGTTGGGTCATAGAAAAAGTCCCCTGTATTTACAGCAAAAGTCTCGGTTGCACCTGCATTAGGAATTATATTTGCGAGTACAGATCGATTTTGGTTACTATAATACTTACGTAAGGCAAGTCTTTCTGCCGGACTTAATAATTCTTCATCAATTAGAGGGCTTTGTGTTCTGTTAGCAAGGTTAGTAATCAATTCCTGAACATCAATGGGTTCCTGTGCCTCCGTTAGCGCAGCGGCATTCAATTCTTCCTGAATTGCGGAAGTTTCAGTTTGTGCGTTTACGAGTATACACCCCAATAGTAAACTACACAATAAGGTAATTTTCTTCATAATTGAATCATTTAAATTTTATTTTAAGTTAATCTTAAAGATAAAAAGAATTTACGATTCGTCTCCATTGATATTTGTTCAAATATTGAATGAAATAAAAAAAAATCCCGATGAAATTTCTTCCATCGGGATTTTAGGAATTATTGAAAAGAATTATCTCTTGATCACCTTATAGGTACCAACTTGTCCGTTCACAGTTACTTTCATAATGTAAGCTCCTGTGGCAAGTGATGAAGTATCTAGTTGTGTGCTGGTTGCATTCACATCAAGACCCATTACCTGCTGGCCTAACAGATTGTAGATCGCTACATCTTCTATAGCCTCTACTGAAGTAAGGTTCAAGGTCTCATCGGTTGGATTTGGATAGTAATTAAATCCTTCGATGATATTATCCTCCGCACTTAACAATGTTCCGTCGATCACGATATCGGTTACCCCGCCATCGTTTACAACAAACACATAGTACGCTTGTCCGCCTTCTGTAGTAATATTAGCAGAAGTAGCCGGTGCACACTGGTTTCCAATCTGGAAGAAATATTCAAGATCGGTCTCCATTGCGTTCTCATCGGGAGCCTTGAAGAATACCACAAAACTAGCACCTGCAGGAGATACGATCTCGGCAGTGGCTGTTCCTGATGCAGCAGCTGTAAAGTTGTACCATACACCTTTTGCACCATCGATATTACATCCGGTTGGGTTTCCATTCTCCAGGGTAGCAGCTGGCATAGCCACTGCAGGATCTGTATAAGGAACACCAATCTCATCCACATCGATAGAGTTCACGATCATATCGTTTGGTGGTGGTACCGGAGTACATGTCATAGTTAGTTCGAAATCTCCTGTAGCTCCTCCAAATCCATGAACCAGGATATAGTAGGTCGTATTTCCATCACTCTGGAATTCTACCTCACTTTGGAAGTTAGTACAGTTAGGAGAATCGTCATTACCTGCAACACAAGTTAATGGTGGTGCTCCACAATCACCTGTATAAACAGAGATCTTAGTATCGTAGTTTGTGTTCGTACTACAAGTAGAAACTAAGATATCGGTAACAAGACCGGTAGTGTCATTATAAACATACCAAACACCAGGAGCCGAAGTAGGCGTATTACAATCTGGTGCTACAGCCGTATCATCGGTAGAATTGATAGTAGTTCCAAGAACAGAATCTCCACAGGAGATTGCAATTGCTCCATCACAGTTATCGTTAGCCGGTGGAAGTTCGCAGGTGATCGTAAGATCGAAAGCACCTGTAGCTCCGTTAAATCCGTCTACCGAAATATAATAAGTTGAAGAACCATCAGCCTGGAAGCTCAATTCGGAAGTAAATCCGGCACAACCCGGACCATCGTCATTCGCTGCGATCTGGTTGGCTAACGTACAGTCTTCCCATACAGCTAATCTGGTATCGTATCCTGCCTGATTACAAGTAGAAACAGTTACGATCTCACCAGGAGTAGTACTCGTGAAAACAAACCACTCATCAGGACTCAACAATAGTGGATCTGCTCCACCATTAGTATCTGTATTTCCATCGGAAGTATCTCCCGAAAGTGTTTCACCACAAGCTATCGGAGTTGCATCAGCACAAAGGTCGTTGTCTACCGGCGGCATATTGTTTGCCATAGATACCCATCCTAATTGTACCAAACCACCAGGGTTAGTTGCACCAATAACTGCAATAAAAGTAGATAATCCTGTAGCAGTGTCTACACTTCTGAATTCCGGTTGGAATGCACCATTGTTAAAGGCAGTCATATAAATAGTATCGGTGTTAGGATCGTATCCCATACCCTGACCAAAATTCGCATCGAATCCTATATTACCTACGATAGTACCAACACCAGTTGTCTTATCAATAGAGTAGAAGTTATCGTCAATAAGGTCGTAACCCCACATATCACCAGCACCATCTATCGCGAGTGCGATTCCACCACCAGGCATTCCTACCGGGCTTGGAAGTGCTGTTGCCGTCATGGCTACAGGGTCGATAACATGAACATGATTATCTACGGTGAAGTTACCAGAAAGGCCATAGAGCGTACCAGTGGTAAGATCCATTTCCATACCGGCCCAGGTTCCGCCTGTAGAAGGAAGTATAGTTCCTTGTGCAGTATAAACCCCTGTCGCAGTATCAACGGACCAGAAATCTCCATCAGAACCTAAAACCCAAGCAGTGTCACCTGCCATGTTCAATGCTCCTGCGTTCTCGAACGAAGTTGAACCAAGTGGTCCAATAGATGTAAGATCATCAGCGGTAGTAATATCAAAACTACTAAACATAGCATTTGCAGCCTCTCCACCATAGGCGATCACAGGACCTCCTCCACCGCCTCCACCGTCGAAGTCGAGTGAGAAATTGTCAACACCAAGGTGCCATTCCCATCCACCGCCATCGTCGTAAACCCAACGAATTTGTAGAGCAGCATTAGAATAAGCAGTAATATCTATAGACTCCGTCTGAATATCCGGGTCAAGATCTACATCGTAAAATGCAACTTGTTGCCAGGCAGCACCATCCCATACCTCTACAGATCCTGTAGATCCTCCTCCAGCTTCCTGAAAGGCAACGTCAAATCCTAACATTACCGTCGTAGATCCTGAAGTGTCATAAACATCAGAAAGTAATTCTACATTACTAACTGGAGCTCCATTCCCACATGCATCGTCATCAAAAAACATTGCAGGAGTCGTAAAATCATCACCGGTAGGTAGATCCATTCCATTTTCCCAGTCGCAGGTACCTGTATTGACCACAGTACTCCACCCGGCTGGTAACCCGGCATCAAAATCTTCCGTTATAAGAACAGAGGACTCTGGCGTAATTGTTTGGTTGCTTGTAGCTGCAGTTCGGTTATAATCAGCCGGAACAGGACCCATAGAATCCTCATATTGCTGGGCTAAACCAAAACTACATACAGCCAAAGCTAATAGTAGTGTAATTCTTTTCATAATTGATTTAATTAGATTAGTTATTAATGAACTAAAATTATCTAAATATTACCTGAATAGCAAATAATTAAGACGATAATGTTATTATATCGATTAAGTATTACAACAATCCGTTAAAAGGCCAAAATTATCGATATGAAGTAGTTCCAAACAGCTCCTAATCGGAAAATGATTACATGATCTATTTACATATGTGAAATTCTCCGATTGATTATGAAGTAAAGCCTCCCAACAATAACTTTGTAGTATACAGTTTTACCACAAAAAAAGTCGTTTACAGCAGTACTGTAAACGACTTTCATGGTCTATGTTGTGGGGAAATTATTCGTCTTTCTGAAAGGTCTCCATCACCAGATCACTTACACCCATATTAGAAAATCCGCCATCATTGTATAAATTCTGAAGTGTAACCCGCTTGGTGAGATCGCTAAACATAGCTACCGTATAATTCGCACAATCCATAGCAGTTGCATTACCCAGTGGGGACATCTTTTCGGCATAAGAAATAAATCCATCAAAGCCTTTTACACCCTGTCCGGCTGTAGTAGGCGTAGGGGATTGAGAGATCGTATTCACTCTTACCTTTTTATCTCTTCCGAAGAAATATCCGAAACTTCTGGCAATAGATTCGAGGTACGCCTTGTTATCGGCCATATCGTTATAATCTGGAAAAACACGCTGCGCTGCCATATAGGTTAGGGCCACAATACTACCCCATTCATTCATGGCATCTTTTTTATATAAAACCTGCATGGTCTTATGAAAGGACAACGCAGACACATCCCAACCTTTGTGTGTCCAGTCGTAATTAGACTCGGTATAATGTTTCCCTTTTCTCACGTTTACAGACATCCCGATAGAATGCAAGACAAAATCCAGCTTCCCTCCAAGGATTTCTGTGGCCTTTTCCACCAGATTTTCAAGATCTTCCAAACTAGTGGCATCGGCTGGAACAATTTCCGAATTGGTCTTCGCCGCTAAGTCATTAATCTGCCCCATTCGCATGGCAATCGGTGCATTGGTTAAAACAAAAGTTCCACCTTCCTCATGAACTCGTTCGGCTGTTTTCCAGGCAATGGAGTTTTCATCCAAAGCGCCGAAAATAATTCCTTTTTTCCCTTTTAATAAGTTATACGCCATTATGTAATATTGATAATTAGTTGATTGTTTACGGTGGCAAAGATACGCTTTAATTCAACAATTCTTTTGCATTTGCCAAGGCCGCTTGAGTCACCTTCTTCCCTCCTATCATTTTGGCAATTTCCACAATTCGCTCATCGTTGTTCAGCTCTTTTAACCTGGTAACAGTGACTTCGTTCACATCTTCCTTATACACCATCACATGCCTGTCACCCTTGGCCGCTATTTGAGGTAAATGGGTAATACTCATCAACTGCATTTTCTTACTCATCGAACCTAGTATTGTCGCCATTTTATTTGCGATCTCTCCGGATACTCCTGTATCGATCTCATCGAAAATAATTGTTGGTAGATGCTTATAATTAGCGAGTACTGCCTTAACCGCCAGCATGATCCTACTCATCTCACCCCCCGAAGCGACCTTCTTCAAAGGCCCAAAAGCCAATCCCTTATTGGCAGTAAATAATAATTCCAGGTTATCCATACCATGCTTTCTAAAGGTATCCTGCAACTCGATCTCGAAACGGAATTGTGCATTGGGTAACCCGAGATCCTTCAGGATGGATTCAAGTTTCTCTTTCAAATCTGGAACAGCGGCTAACCTATTTTTGTGTAGAGTGCTTGCAATTACCTTTGTCTTTTTTCGGGCATCGGAAAGCTTCGATTGAAGCGCCTCTATACGTTCATCCAGATTTACGGTGTCTTCAATTTTCCCTTCTAACTGCTGCTGGATCTCCAACAATTCTGAAATATCAGCAGCAGCATGTTTTTGCTGAAGTCTATGTAGCTGTTGTAATTTCTCATTCACCTCCAACAATCGTTGAGGATCTGCCTCGATTCCGGACGCATGATCGTGCAAGCCTTCAAGCAGATCTTCCAATTCGATAATACTACTATTGATCCGCTCCCAGGATTCGTTGAAATAAGAAGAAAATGCCCTAATCTTTGCTAAGGCCGCTCTGGCTTGTTTCGCTGTTTCTATAGCCCCTGTGGATTCATCACTTAAATAACCTATGGTTCCAGCCAGGGCTTCCTGTATTGCTTCTGTATTGTTCAAAGTCTCGTAGGTCTCCTCGAGTTCTTCAAGATCTACTCCTTCCAGGGAGGCCTCCTTCAGTTCGTTGTACAGGAAAGTATTATAATCCAGTTCCTTATTCGCCTCTTCCTTCTCTAATAAAAGTGCCTGAACTTCTTCTGTAAGTTCACGTACTTCTTCATATTGTTGTTTATAACTTTCGCGTAGAGGATCATTGCCTGCTATCGCATCTATCATATCCAATTGAAAGGCTTCAGACGACAGGGTTAAAGTTTCGTGCTGACTATGAACATCGACCAACCTGCTTCCAAGTGCCTCCAATTGCGAAAGCGTTACGGGCGTATCGTTTACAAAGGCTCTGGATTTGCCACTTGGCAGTATTTCCCGGCGTACTATGGTGATGGGGTCGTAGTCCAGGTCGTTCTCTGTAAAAAGATCCTGAAGGGCATAATTCGCTATAGAAAAATCAGCTTCGATCACACATTTCTTCATCGCGTCCCTCACACTGCTGGAATCTGCACGCTTCCCCAATAATAGTGACAGGGCTCCCAGCAGAATAGATTTTCCTGCTCCGGTTTCCCCCGTTATTATAGTGAGACCCGAGCTGAAATTTACCCGGATATCGTCTATAAGTGCATAATTTTTTATGGAGAGGTTTGTGATCACAAGCAACGATTTCGAACTTATTTGTCCGATTTATCTTTTTTAAAAATACAAGGAATTCTGCTTAAAACAAACAGGAAAGTCGCTAAAACTTGATCTCACTCCAGTTGCTCCTCTTGGTGGGAGCCATTCTGTTGAGGTTCTCTACCAGGCTGGTGATCTCCACTTGTGGCCCTCCACTAAAAATATCCTGGATCTCGTCACTCTTCGCATCGAAGAAGGTTCGAAGTAAATAGGAGTTCGGACGCCGGTCGTTAATGTTTTTCAAAACCGCGATAGCACCCACAATATTCTGCTTGGCCCGTTTGGGTTGTTCACTCATAAGGTCAAGTCCTTCCCGATGATACTTGTACATCGCATCATGAAACTCGCTGTAAACACTGGAAATTAAGGCGTCATTATATCGAAACCTGGATTGGGTTCCGTCGCTGCCTCTCCAGCCGGCAAAATTACTCCCTGCCGCCGTATTAACGATCTGTTTTGCAATATCGAAGTATTCCTGACCTCCGTTAGGTGAAAAGGTGTCGGCATCTAAACCAATGATGGTATACACATGAAACGCAATAACCGACATTAGGTTAGAATCGAAGTTGTTGATATTGAAAACCAGTGGCTGAAATTCTATATAATCGAAATTACATTGTCTGTCGTTGTAATTGTAGATGGGGCTGTCGTAAGTCGACCCATAAACAGGGCGAGATGCCTGAACCTGCATGGTAGCACCAAACGAATCAGATTCGTAACTCGTTATGATCAGGGTGAAGTTGCAATCGATCCGCTCCTGGTTCTTATATATCTTGTCGGTCCACTTGGTGTTGTTGATATACTCCGTAAGTTGCTGCTCCAGCGTTCTAAAAACCTGCTGATTAGGCTGACCGGTCTGCTCGGCATCGATGGTCACGGTACAATTAAGTTCCTGAGATTGAGCAGTAACTACTACAAGTATGAGTGCTAAAGAGAGTACGTATCTAAGCATGGAGTTTTTCTATAATAAATTCTAAAATATCGCGGGCGACTTCTGTCTTAGGTTTAACTGAAAAAGGATACTCTTTATTGTCTTTATCGATAAGTGTAACCTTATTGGTATCTCCTTTAAAACCTGCCCCTTCATCTCTCAGCGAATTTAACACAATTAAATCTAAATTCTTTTTTTTGAGTTTTGTTTTTGCATTTTCCAATTCGTTTTCAGTTTCCAGTGCAAAACCTACCAGGAACTGGTCTTTTTTCAGCTCTCCCAGAGATGACAGTATATCTTTTGTTTTTTCTAGTTTTATATGAAGTTCGCTATCCTTTTTCTTTATTTTTTCTGAAGCCACCTCCACCGGCCTGTAATCTGCTACCGCTGCACTTAGAATGGCGATATCACATGCTGAAAAATGTTCCATACATGCCCGGTACATCTCTTCAGCCGAAGTCACCGAAAGTTTTTTCACCTTTGGGTGGTCTGTCCCAACACTTACCGGTCCCGAAACCAGAATTACCTCAGCTCCTAATCCGGCAGCTGTTTCGGCAATTGCGAAACCCATTTTTCCGGAAGAATGATTCCCTATAAATCGCACGGGATCGATAGCTTCGTAGGTGGGTCCGGCGGTAATTAGGACCTTTTTTCCTCTAAGAGGCAAGGCCTTCAGCAAGTCTTTTTCTACAAACGACAGTATTTCTTCGGGTTCGGCCATTCGCCCCTGCCCCACCAAACCACTGGCCAGTTCACCGTGGGCCGCCGGAATTTGTATGTTGCCAAAAGATTCCAGTTTTTCGAAAGTAGCTTTTGAAGAGGGATGTTTGTACATGTCAAGGTCCATGGCCGGGGCGTAATATACAGGACCCTTAGCCGATAAATACACCGCCAGCAACAGATTATCACTGCTACCATGTGCCATTTTAGACAACGT
>QQUG01000083.1 GCA_008501705.1 Flavobacterium sp. | reverse complement strand
TAACCGTGTTAAATGGTTTCAGAAAAATTAATAAAGACCCAAAGGGTGGGCTTTTTGTGACTTCCGGATTGGGAGGAATGAGTGGTGCCCAACCAAAAGCCGGTAATATCGCAGGCTGCGTAACCGTGTGCGCCGAAGTAAATAAAAAAGCTACCCACACCAGACATTCGCAAGGCTGGGTGGATGAGATCATTTCAGACTTAAAAATACTGGCCGACCGTGTTAGGGAAGCCTGTGCCAATGGAGAAACTGTATCCATAGCCTATGATGGAAATGTGGTTGATGTCTGGGAATTTTTTGCTGAAGAAAATATCAAGATCGACCTTGGAAGCGATCAAACCTCTCTTCACAATCCATGGGCGGGTGGTTACTATCCTGTAGGAATGACCTATGAAGAAGCCAACGAAATGATGGCTGAAGATCCCGAAGGGTTTAAAGAAAAAGTAAGGCAAAGCCTGAGACGTCATGCTGCGGCAATTAATAAACACACACAAAGAGGAACTTATTTTTTCGATTACGGGAATGCCTTTCTGCTAGAGGCTTCCAGGGCTGGTGCCGATGTTCTCTCCGGTGATCCGGTTCGGGAATTTAAATATCCTAGTTATGTGCAGGATATTATGGGCCCAATGTGTTTCGATTATGGATTTGGGCCATTTCGCTGGGTATGCGCTTCCGGTGATCCCGATGATCTTGCTAAAACCGATGAGATCGCAACAGCTGTCCTTCAGCAACTAAAATCAAATGCTCCCGAAGAAATTCAGCAGCAAATGGCAGATAATATAAAATGGATAAAAGGTGCACAGGAGAACAAACTCGTAGTAGGTTCGCAGGCGCGTATACTGTATGCAGATTCGGATGGGCGTATACAAATAGCTTCGGCATTTAATAAGGCCATTTCCGAAGGGAAAATAGGGCCTGTAATTCTTGGTCGCGACCACCATGACGTATCCGGCACCGATTCTCCTTACAGGGAAACGTCCAATATCTATGACGGTAGCCGTTTTACCGCCGACATGGCCATACATAATGTGATTGGGGATAGTTTCAGGGGTGCTACCTGGGTTAGTATTCACAACGGTGGAGGCGTTGGTTGGGGGGAAGTAATTAACGGCGGTTTCGGTATGGTTCTTGATGGAAGTAAAGAAGCCCAACGTCGCCTTGAAAGTATGCTTTTCTGGGACGTAAATAATGGGATAGCCCGAAGAAGTTGGGCAAGAAATGAAGAAGCCGTTTTCGCCATCAAACGAGCTATGAGATATAATCCAAACCTAAAAGTAACGCTTCCGAATTTCGTCGATAACAATTTGTTTAAGTAAACCATATGCTATGAAATCACTTAAATTCACATCAGTACTTTTAGTACTTTTCGTCTTTTCTTCTTGTACTACAGTACGGGTGGTGAGCGACTATGACAGAGAGGCCAATTTCAATGAATACAATTCTTTTGCTTTTTATAAGCCCGGGATAGATAAGGCCGAAATCTCAGACCTGGATAAAAAACGTATTCTTCGGGCCATCAATTCCGAATTAGCGGCTAAAGGCATGAATAAGTCTGAATCTCCCGATCTGCTAGTTAGTATTTTCACAAAAGAACGAGAAAGGATAAACGTGTACAATAATAATTTTGGCTGGGGCTGGGGTTGGAATCCCTGGTGGTACGGCGGTTATTATGGAAATTCCGTTTCCCGATCTACAGAAGGTTCACTGTACATAGACCTGATCGATGCCAAAACGAACGAATTGGTTTGGCAAGGTGTAGGAAGCGCAAGATTGATCACAAGCGGAAATATAGAAAAGAAGGAAGCACGTATTAATGAAATAGTGCGTGAGATCTTAATGAAATACCCACCTGGAAATACAACGAATTAAATAAAAAGCCCTCCGTAAAGGAGGGTTTTTTAATTAGGTAAATTACTTTTTCATAATCGAACCAGAGTTCAACAAATCATGAAAATTTCTTATCGTTTAATAAGACCAATTGCTTTATTGCTGCCCTCCTCGAAATATACTTCTAGTATATAGTATCCACCCTTTAAGGTCTCCAGGGAAAGTTCTAATTGTTTTTGCACATCTACTTTTTCCGAAAACACTTGCTGGCCCAGACTGTTGTATAATTCGAGCTTTTCAATTGGACGATTACTTTTTATAGATAGCATATCTTCTACTGGGTTATTATATAACAATGACAGATCGGAAGATGGGTGATCATCTATTCCTAAAACCTCATCGACAAAGTTCTGGGCATAGATCCTGGAGCCGCTACCTTTGTCTTCAATAAAAACCGCGACAGATTGATTGTTTATAGGTGCAGTATAATGGATTCGGCTTTTGTTGGCAGAATATGTAGCAACCGGTCTAAGTTCTTCTGGCCAGAAAAACTCTCCATTATCATCAAGATACAAGGCGTGTAATGTAGTTGGGGTAGCACCATTGTCCACTCCATCTTTAATTAGAAATAACGGACTATCATTTTTGAGAAAAAGGTTCACCGCATGTACTTTTTCTTCTCCAATAGCATAGACAACTTTACCATTATCTGTAAATTGTCTGGCTCCGGTATCTTTATCAAATTTTTGCACAGATTCCCCTCGCTGACTCTGTGCGCTGTCGGTATAGGTACATACCGCCCAAACGTATTGCGAACCGGGACTCATAGCCATCGCAGTACTTATCTCAAAATCTGTTTCGTTGGTGTCGAAGTCGGAGCCATTAATACCCCAGGGTAAAGAACCATCTGCATTTACCCGCTGCACATATGAATCGAATCTAGTTGCCGATGCCAACGAATACCCCATATAAACCACATCGCCGTTCTTAACGCCTGTATAGGATCTATTGAAGGCAGTGGCTCTGTTCGCCAATTGCACCGGATTTGCCCAGACGGCAACACCATCTGTATCGTATCGTTGGGCCCACATATAGGAATTTATTCCCCCAATTAGAGTGTGGAATACCGCTATATAGTTATCGTTGGAGATTTCGAAGAAATTTGCCGGAGCAGTTGTGCTTGTGCCATTCACTATGGGTTGATCTGTAGGCCAAACGGGCATGCCGTTCGAATCTAATTTTTGCATTAATCCCCCAGACGATGAGAGCCAGCTTACCAACGTATCCCCTGAAGACAGAGGAAGTATGGTCACGAGGTTTCCACTACCAACGTTCACACCGTTAACATTCCATAAATGGTTCCCGGCAGTATCCAACTTAAATACATAAGCCGGATCTCCACCACCTGTCCCTGTAACTCCAATATAAATGCTATTGGTGTCATCTACCGCTATATTCCAGATCACAGTAAACGTACTCATGGGGATAGTGTTGCTAATTAAAAGTCCGTCATTTCCCAGGGTTTTATTCCCGTCCACATCGAGGACCTGCATTCTAAGTTCGTAATTAACAGGAGCCGCCACCGTTTTCCAAAAAACAACATAGGTCTTTCCATCGCCAGCAGCTACAGCCTTCATATCACCACCTTCCGATTCTACGACAAGTGTATTTATTTCGGTATTCGAATTCCATTGTGCAACAGCCTGCGAAAAGAACAGAGCCGTAATGATCATAATTAGTATTCTCATAATATTTAACTTTGATTCGTTTTTTATTTTCTGAATTTCTCTTTATATCAATTTCCTATACTATTTTCTTCTGAAATTTTTTCAACCCCACTATTTTTTTCAACTTTCCATTGATTTTCCTAACACGATTGAAATTAATTTAATTTTCAAAAAGATGACGTGCGAATTTAAAAAACTTGTAAACCGTACATACTCTTAGCAGTTCCCACATATTAACAGGATGAGTTCATAAAAACTCTCCCATTCGAAAGGATTAATGTTACATATGTTTCATTCAACCCACTATTCACAGGGTGATGTTACAATACTTATACAAATTGATACAATAGTTATTACGGTTGATACGGGGGAAATATACTTTAGTCCCGGTTAGGTATTATCCCGGTTACTACAGGAAAAATCCCCATTAAAAACGGAGTCTTTAGCTATCAATAATCTCCGGGACGGAATCTACTTTTACACCATAATAAAGAAGCATATAAATTTAACCTTTTAAATAATCTACAATGAAAAAGATTTTTACTTTCTTACTGGTGCTGGCAACTTCGGCTGTCATAGCACAAAATTCAATGTTCGTACATACCGCTACGGTCGCGAACAGTTCTTTCAATGTTACCTTCATTGATCATCCAGACCTTAATGCCAACCCTAATGCCAATTTAGTGGTTAGCCATAACTGGAACCCTGTGGGGTCTTCTGGCGTATATAACGATAATGTTACCGGTGTTTGGTACGATACCTTTACCCAGCAATGGGCCATTTACAATGAAAATCCGGGTATCAATATTGTTCCAGACAGTTCGTATAACGTTTATTATTCAACAAATACGGCCACTATCACTCATATTGCCACAGTTGGAAATCAAGGAGTGGTGGATTCATACACTGTCCTAAATAGTCCGCTGTTAAATGGAAATCCAAATGCTCACGCTGTTTTAACTACCTATTATAATCCTAACAATCAATACAATGATACTGTCTATGGTTTTTGGTATGATGACACACAAGACAGATGGATCATCTATAGTGAAGACGGAAGCACCATACCCCTTGGATCTGCGTTTTTCGTTGCTGTGAATGGAGCAGATGTACAAACTATGAGACATGTCGCTGTCCCAAGCAACATAAGCGGCAATTACACTATCATCGATCATCCTGTTTTAAACGGTGATCCTAATGCAGTTTTTGTTTTTAGTCATAACTGGGGTATTTCCGGAGATCCTTCAAATGTTATAATGGATCATAATATGGGTGTATGGTATGATGGATCTAACTGGAGCATTTATACCGAAGACCTATCTGCTATGCCCGAGAATGCCACTTTCGACCTTCTCATTTACGATGAGACGCTGGGTGTTTCTGATAATATAATTGAAGGCCTGAGTTACGGACCAAACCCTGTGACAGATATATTAAATATCCGTGCAAATGACCCTATAACTTCAGTGACCATTTATAATATCCTTGGGCAGAATCTAACCAAAGTAACTGGAGATGGTAACGCCATTGGTATCAATCTTTCAGGTTATGCCTCTGGTAGTTACTTCGCCACAGTTATTGCCGGCGACTCTTCAGAAACAATAAAGTTGATCAAACAATAATGTTTGGAGTTTTGTTTAGTATTGTTGAAAGGAGCGTCTTAGGCGCTCCTTTTATTGTTTAGTACCCCAGGATCTCGTTTATCTTGGCCTTCACTTTTTCTACAGAAGGTATCATGGTTTGTTCTAACGTACTATTTAAAGGAATGGCAGGCATATTTTCGCTTCCAATGATCATTACCGGCCCATCCAACTCCTGGACACATTCTTCCTGAATTCTTCCCTGCAGGGCACTGCTGACACTATTTTCAC
>QQUG01000125.1 GCA_008501705.1 Flavobacterium sp. | reverse complement strand
AAAAGGCCCTGAGTAGAAAATACAGTAACGGTATAACCAGTATATCTCCCAGGAACCCTCTTACAAAACGATGAATGTAAAAGATAGCAATGGCTATTTCGCAAACCAAAACCAACAAAAAAGGAATGAAATAGCGTTTATTGAATAGTACTTTCATCGTTATTTTTATTAATCGTTACCCCAGTCTATCTTTCGGGATGCGAACATAACTATCGCCAAGATCACAAAGAGTCCGATACTGCCAACCAGTAATGCATAATTTTCCAGTTGGATGATCACGTATATAAATCCGTATAGTGAAGCCAGTGATAAGGATACCAGCAATGGAAATTTAAATCCTTTTAAGATGGCGCGAGAATACAGGGTGATCAACCCAAGTACCGAACCTCCTGCAATGAGATAAGCCTTCAGGAAGCTACTATGCTCCGAAATGGAGATAAGCAGCGTATAGAACATCACCAGGGCAAGCCCTATCATTACGTACTGGAATGGGTGAATGTATATTTTAGAAACCAGTTGAATGAGTAGAAAAACAAGTAAGGTTAGGCCAATAACCATAAACCCGTATTTAGAAGTACGTTCACTTTTCTGGTATTCGTCTACGGGGATAATAAAATTGGTTCCGAAGCCAAAACTGTGCAAATCCGGAATTTTATTTAAAAATTTCTGCTGAAACTGCCGGTTGATCTGAAACGCTTGCCAGTCTGCATGAAAACCGTTGGCACTAATATCTTTGGTTTCTTCATCGGGTAGCGGACTCCCATCAAAACCGGGAGAATGCCAGTTGGAATCCATGGACACCCGGGTTTCTTTCCCCAGCGGAATGAACTTCAGGCTCTCACTTCCGTTGATCTTGATGCGAAAATTGAAATTTATGGGAGAGGTATTTTCAGCATAATTCACTTTTAGAGGTGTACTCTCAATAATACTGAGATAACTTTCATTGTATTTGGGGGTCATGGTGAGATCTTCTTCACCCAGTTTAACCTTCATACTGTTGCGAATACCTTTCAGGTTGGAGGTTCTAATCTCGAGAGAGATCTTATCCCACAAAATGTCTCCCGTGTCGATATCCATTTCAGAAAAATCTATTGTAGGAAAGTTTCCGGTAAAGGTCATATTACTGGTGTAGACAACAGATTGGTAGATGCTTCGGTTGCGTTTAAGCGACTCCACGTCGGCATTTATCACCAGGGAGTCCGGCAATAGATAAGCATGGCTTATAACCGTCCTTGATGTGGTTTGCATGACTTTCGAATTGCTGTCGTAGATACGTTCTTCCTTAAGTTCTTTATAGGGGATCTTTAAGATAGGGCCAGAAATAAGTACTTCATTACCCCATTTACTATTGATCTCGGTGATCACTTCCTGTTGTCGCATGCTTCTTTCAGAAATAAGCATTTGAACAAATTGTAAAGGAATGAGCAGCACTAATAGCAGGAAGCCCACTACCAGCATCCTGGCGGTGATCGAGTTGCGCATCCAGTTTCCGAATTTACTTCTTTTTTGTTCCATGTGGTTTTAATTTTAGGTGTTAATTAATCTTATTTTCCAGTTTTCTAAGGTACTGTTGAGGGAAGGCCACTATGCGCAGATCCTCTATCGGGAGATGTAAAACATGTTTGAAATCCCAATGATAAAAACTGTTAGCGTGCGTTCCCATGGTGTAAGACCTTAGGTAATAGCGTAAATAATCGGGTAGGAGTAGGGTGCCAATGATCATGACACCAAAGAGGTACGGGCTTCGTTTTCCGTTGCCGAAGCATACATACTGCAATGCGATCTCATCTTCAACATTTGTGCCGAAACCTGTTAGAACATGATAGGCGTCATGACGTTCTACCTTCGGGATGAGTTCGAAGTTGTTTTCCTTCAGAAAAATACCAAGATGATATCCGAATGAAGAAGATGGATACGCTAATAATGTGGAACGATCGATGTTCCATGCTATCTTATGCCTTTTAAAATTGCGGGTATAGAATTTTTCACTAAGCTTAAAAAGGTGTTCTATAAGTTTTTTTCTGAAATTCATTTAAAAGTACTTTGAAATACAAAGTGTATTAATAAAAAAATATTATTTTCTCAACAGGCGTTCCAGTGCCTCTATATGTTTTCTGAACTCAGCTTTTCCCAATTGCGTAGCGCTATAACGTGTATTGGGTTTTCGGCCGATGAATCGTTTCTCTACCAATATATAGGCTTCTTTCTCCAGGGCCTTTAGATGGCTGGCCAGATTGCCATCGGTAACATCAAGCAGTTCTTTCAAGCGGTTGAAATCGGCACTTTCATTCACCATTAAAATAGACATGATCCCTAACCTGATGCGATGGTCGAATAGTTTATTTATGTTGTCTATAATTCCCACTACGATTTCTTTTCCTGTACGAACATAATACTTCCATACAGAATATGCATAATTCCGAAGCCAATAACCCATAGCCAGAAACCGTAACCGGGAAGTACGGCACATATCAGCCCCAGGACGATCTCGGTAAACCCGAGATACCGTACATGACCAATGCTGTACTTGGAGGCGTTTATTAAGGCCAGCCCATAAAATATGAGCATTAAGGCACCTGTTTGTCCGTATTTTTGCTGGTTTAGGATAATGAGAATATAGATTCCGCCCGCAATTAAAGGAATAAGGAAGTTGATTATGAGTCGGCGCGAAGCGGTATCCCATATTTTTTCGCCGTTTTTTCTGGCTTTTCGTGTTGTGAGATAAATAGCTGTTACCACACTTAAAAAAGCAATTAGGAAAAGATCGAGCAGTATAAGTCTAAATACTTGTCCGTCCAGGATGAGGTATTCCCTCCCCGAATTGGCTACCAGCCACCAGGCAACTGCTGCGCCGATCAAGGCATATAGCCCTGCGAAAATTCCGGAAAGCCCGCTAAGTGATATAAAACGGGAGGAACGGTTCATGAGATCCTTGATCTCACTAATGTCTTTTAAATAATTTTCTTCACTCATCTTAAAGTACTTTGAAAAACAAAGTAAGAATAATTATACTGGAATTCCAAATAGGGGTGTTGTTAAAAATTAGCCAAAGTTATTTTCAGTCCTCAGTAATAGGTAGCAGACTAACTGACCTTTATCATATTTTGTTTGCCAGCATATACTGAACTTTATTCAGATTAAAGATTTACCTAAAACGATCATAAGATGAATGAAAGAACTCCTGTGAGCAGTATTATGACCCGGGAAGTGGTTACGCTCAAAAACACAGATACTTTAGAGAACGCCGAACAGCAGTTCAAGGCGAAGAAGATCCGTCATATTCCTATAGTAAAAGGATCGAAAGTAATAGGGATCTTAAGTTATACCGACCTTCTGCGTATTAGTTTTGCCGATGCTTTTAGTGAGGACACGCACGAGGTGGATACTTCGGTTTACACCTTATTTACCATTGAGCAGGTCATGGCAAGAAACCTGGTAAGCGTAAGTCCTAATGCCACGGTCAAGGAAGTGGCCGAAATATTCGCAGCCAGAGAATTTCACGCGCTGCCGGTAATCGATGAGGGCACTCTGGTAGGCATTGTAACTACTACAGACCTAATTAAATATCTACTCGCTCAATACTAATACAGGAAAAACCCTGTATAAATTCAGGGTATTTCCTGTTGTCTGTGATTGGATTGATGTCGATATTTGAATTGTCTTCATTATTAGTCATAATACTAATTGAAGATATCGACTAATCGTCATTTAATTGGGGAGTTAATACAACGATTATGTTCCTATTAAAGGTTGCCTGAGCCAGGCAACCTTTTTTTTGTCATTTGGATTGTTAATTCAATTTCATAATTTGCACCCACTAGAATCTCTAAATATTATCGAACTTATGTCAATTCGTTCTGCTTCAACTTCGATTGGCTTTCGTCTATTGTTATTGCTTTTTATTTGTCTGCCGCTACATGGGCAGAACGATTCCATTAACAAAGAAATACCTGCCGAAATATTATTTCAACAACACAATCAATACAGTTTCACCATTTCCCCGGATGGCAAGTACTTTGCAGAAGTAGTGACCAACAATATCGAAACCGAAATTGTCGTACTTGACATCGATGGATATGTTGTTTATAATCAAATACCGGTAGGAACCCGACAAATAGAAAATTTATATTGGCTAAGCTCCAAACGCCTGCTGTACGAATCGCGAGGTGCTATCTATGCCATTGACATAGATGGAAATAATTCGAAACAAATTGTGGATAGAATGGCCGATGTGCCCGGAAAACGTCGCCGTAGTTTTTGGGATAACCTTCGTATTAACAGGCTGTTGAGCACACTTCCCGGTAAAAAACATCAGGTACTCATAGAAACTTATGATATTAATTTTCACGCCTCGATAAAGGAGGTAAATATCTTCACCGGGAAGAAATATACGGTCATCAATGGATCATTACACGATATGAACCGATGGGTGCTGGATTATCATGGAAATGTAAGGCTGGGAATTAGATATAACGACGATGGCTATACATACCTGGTTCAGAATAAAAAAAATGAGAAATGGGAACAGTTTTACGTGACATTGAACGGCCGGAAGTACCCTTTAAATGTAAATGCCACAACCTTTCTTAACCAAAACCTCACTTTTGAAGGCTTCGGTTTCGACCCGGATATCATCTACCTTACTTCGAATGTTGATTCAGATAAGCGTAAGCTTTTAAGTTATAGTATTGGGAAGGAAGCTATACAGGAAGTACTTGTGGAAGATGTAAATTGTGATGTAAAGGAACCCGACGATAGTGACTTTTCTTTAATATTTGACTATGTGGATGAGAAGGTTGCCGGTGTTCGATACCAGGGGTTAGTTCCTAAATATAAGTGGTTGTCTACCCGGTATAAACAATTTCACGACAAATTAAATGCAAAATACCCCAGGTATATTAACGATTTTATAGATGTGGACGCATCGGGAAATCGATTTGTAATCCATCAGTGGAGTGATATCAATGCCGGTAATATTGGGATCTATGATGTGACAGATGGATCGTACTCCGTCATGTTCCATTTCAATAAAGAACTAAACGAATTTAAACTTTCGAAGACAACTAATATTACTGCCCGGGCAGGAGACGACTACAAAATACCCTGTTATTTAAACCTCCCTATAGATTATACCCAGGATCAATCCATCCCACTGGTTGTAATACCTCACGGAGGACCCTGGGTAAGAGATTACTGGAGGCTGGATGAATTTGCACAATATTTTACTTCGAGAGGATACGCAACCCTTCGCGTAAATTTTCGTGGCTCCACGGGCTTTGGTAAAAAACACGTAATGGCCGGGGTAAACAGTATTGATGGGGTTATGATAAACGATATTGCCGATGCGGTCACCTATATTAAGAAAAAGTACAATATCGACCCAAAAAAGGTCTTTATTTATGGACATAGTTACGGTGGTTATGCTACATATATGAGCCTTATCAAGTATCCGGAATTGTATGCGGCCGGTGTGGCAGTATCGGCACCTA
>QQUG01000089.1 GCA_008501705.1 Flavobacterium sp. | reverse complement strand
CTCCTGCAACAGAAAGTACAAGCCACACCAACCTTTGTTCAAAATCTAACCGATTTCTCCACTATTTTCATCAGTATTAGCGGGTTTCTATCGGCAATAATCATGGTTTATCTGGCCTCTGCGGCAGTATCGATGAAAAACACCAAGGAGATCGTGGTAGATCAGCTTAGTAAGATCACTCAGCAGATGCACAATTTCAGGAGTATTATTGAGTTGCTTTTGCGCTCCAAAATGTGGTTGCCGGGCTTAAAGGAATACATCGATGACGAATTTGAAGGCCTCAATTTCTTTGAAGTAAAAGAGTTTCATAAGGGAAAATCGAAGTTAGCCATAGAATTTCTACAGGAAAATCACAATTATCAGGATACCGAGAACCTTTACCTGGAAATGAAATCGTTGTTAATGACCAGCCCTAAAGACAAAAAGATCCCGGAAAACATAAGTTATCCCAGAGTATACGACCAGGAGATCGTAAAAAAATGGCTGGAGCATAAATGTGGTTCGGGCCTGTGGTATTATTTCGGGTATAAATACGGCGTATTCAAGGAGGCGCTGGATTATAATGCGGTATTCGAGCGGCATCAGGAAAAGATCATGACCCTGGCAAATGCCATCGATAGTGAGTATTTTGAAGATTCGTCCTTTAACGAGGTGTTCTTTTCCAAACTGGGTGAGTACATGACCAAGGAGGTCATTCCGAAGCTTTTCCAGTTCCAGGAAAAATCGAGTCAGAACTTACCCTCCATCATACGTTATCTCTACGCCATATTCCTCCTATTAGTATTATTTGGGCTGCTACTACCCCTGGCCTTTCTTCTGTTCAGCCTGCCGGTCATCCTGCTTATTGGCAGCTATGCTTTTGTGATTAGTGTTATCTTCTTCATCGCCACTACATTCTACCAGTTTTTGTTCCGGGACATCAATAGCTAGTGGGATATAATTTTCTCTTTAAATACATCATAACTTTGACTTCAATTTTCCGTTCCAAATGAGTACCTTTGCAAATTATGCTGAAAACGGACGAATTTATTGAAGTTTTAGGGGCCAGAGTCCACAATCTAAAGGACATAGACGTGAGAATTCCCCGCGAAAACCTGGTGGTGATCACCGGCCTTTCAGGCAGTGGAAAATCCTCACTCGCCTTCGATACCATCTATGCCGAAGGGCAGCGTCGATACATCGAAACTTTTTCGGCCTACGCACGGCAGTTCCTTGGTAACCTGGAACGTCCGGATGTGGATAAGATCGACGGCCTATCCCCTGTTATCGCCATAGAACAGAAAACCACTTCCAGAAGCCCAAGATCTACCGTTGGGACCATTACAGAGATATACGACTTCCTCCGCTTATTTTACGCCAGGGCGAGTGATGCGTACAGTTTCAATACGGGTGAAAAAATGGTGAGTTACAGCGATGAGCAGATCAAACAACTTATCATTAAAGATTTTAAAGACCGAAAAGTAAGCGTCCTCGCTCCAGTGGTACGCTCCCGTAAAGGTCATTATCGTGAACTTTTCGAGCAAATTGCAAAGCAGGGATTCTTAAAAGTACGAGTGGACGGTGAGATCATCGATATCGTAAAAGGTATGCGGATCGACCGCTACAAGACCCACGATATAGAGATCGTGATAGATCGCTTGAAGATATCTGAGGAAAGCGACAAGGACAAACGACTTACCGAAACAATATTAACGGCTATGTACCACGGGGATGACGTCCTCATGGTGTTGGATAACGAAACCGAAGAAGTACGTTACTTCAGCAGATCGCTTATGTGCCCCACCTCCGGGATCTCCTACCCCAACCCCGAACCCAACAATTTTTCGTTTAACTCACCAAAGGGTATGTGCCCTACCTGTAAAGGCCTTGGAGAACTTCACAAAGTGAATACCTCCAAGATCGTTCCGGACACTCGCCTATCCATAAAACAAGGTGCTCTGGCTCCTCATGGACCGCAGAAAAGTAACTGGGTCTTTAAACAGTTGGAATTAATAGCAGAACGCTTCAACTTTAAATTAAGTGACCCTTTCGAATCAATTCCCGATAAAGCCAGAGAAATGATCTTTTATGGTGGGAACGAAAAATTTGAGGTAGAATCTAAAACTCTGGGTATTACCCGTAGCTATAAGATCGATTTCGAAGGCGTGGCCACTTTTCTGCAGAATACTTTCGAAGCGAACGAATCTAAATCCTTACGCCGATGGGCCAAGGAATATATGGATAAGATACCATGTCCGGACTGTGAAGGTAGCCGCCTCAGGAAGGAATCGCTCTATTTTAAGGTTAATGGAAAGAACATAGCCGAACTGGCACATATGGATGTGGTGGAGCTGGCCGATTGGTTCTCCGGTCTGGAGAAGCATTTAGGAGAGACCCAGCTACAGATCGCTTCCGAAATAATTAAGGAAGTTCGAAGTCGACTGCAATTCCTGCTAGATGTAGGTCTTACCTACCTCGCACTCGACCGTAGTTCGAAATCCCTTTCGGGAGGAGAAGCACAGCGAATTCGACTTGCAACACAAATAGGTTCACAACTGGTTGGAGTGCTTTACATCCTGGACGAACCCAGCATAGGCCTTCATCAGCGGGATAATGAAAAACTAATCCATTCGCTTATCTCCTTAAAAGATATTGGGAACTCGGTTATTGTGGTTGAACACGATAAAGATATGATCCGGCATGCAGATTATGTGATCGACATTGGTCCGGCTGCAGGCAGACACGGCGGAGAGATCGTTTCTGAAGGCTCGCCTGAAGAAATTCAGAAGCATCATACGCTTACTTCAGATTACCTGAATGGCACCAAAGAGATCGAAATTCCGAAGAAAAGAAGAAAAGGCAACGGCAAGACCCTGAAACTAGAGGGAGCAAGCGGAAATAATCTTAAGAATATAACGGTATCCTTTCCCCTGGGAACCATGATCGGTATTACCGGAGTTTCGGGATCGGGAAAATCCACCCTGGTAAATGAAACCCTCTATCCTATACTCAATGCCCATTTCTTTAATGGCGTGAAAAAACCCATGCCGTACAAGAAGATTAGCGGACTTAAACACATAGACAAGGTTATCGATATAAACCAGTCTCCTATTGGGCGCACACCACGCTCCAATCCGGCAACCTATACCGGGGTGTTTTCGGAAATTCGTTCCTTATTCGCCAAGATCCCGGAAGCTCAGATCCGTGGCTACAAACCGGGCCGATTTAGTTTTAACGTAGCGGGAGGGCGATGCGAAACATGTAAAGGTGGTGGATTACGGGTTATAGAAATGAATTTCCTTCCCGACGTGTATGTAGAATGTGAAACCTGCCAGGGGAAGCGATTTAACCGTGAGACCCTGGAAATCCGATATAAAGGACATTCGATCTACGATGTGTTGGAAATGACCATTAACGAAGCCTGCGAGTTCTTTGAGCATATTCCGAAGATTTACAGGAAACTAAAAACAATAAGGGATGTAGGCCTTGGTTATATTACCCTGGGACAGCAGTCCACTACCTTGTCCGGAGGTGAGGCACAACGTATTAAACTGGCCACCGAATTATCTAAACGAGATACGGGTAACACCTTCTATATTCTGGATGAACCTACTACAGGACTGCATTTTGAGGACATCCGGGTACTGTTGCTGGTATTGAATAAATTGGTGGAGAAAGGGAATACAGTAGTAATAATCGAACATAACCTGGATGTGATCAAAACCGTAGACCATATAATCGATATAGGCCCGGAAGGTGGTAAGAAAGGTGGAAAGATCATTACCTACGGAACCCCCGAAGAGATCATCCATCACAAAAAGAGCCACACAGCGCATTTCCTTAAAAAAGAATTACATTAGCTACTGAATATTTGCAATGAGAAGTGAGAGTAAACATAAGAATTGGAATGAGGTAAAAACAAACGATTCCTGGGCGATCTTCAAGATCATGGGAGAATTTGTTAACGGGTATGAAAAATTAAGCAGAATCGGGCCTTGTGTCTCTATCTTCGGATCTGCCCGCACCAAACCGGACAACCCCTATTATAAATTAGCTGAAAGCATCGCTAAAAAGATCACCGAACATGGTTATGGTGTGATCACTGGTGGTGGCCCGGGTATCATGGAAGCTGGTAACAAGGGTGCTCACCTAGCGGGCGGAACATCGGTTGGACTGAATATTACCTTACCTTTCGAACAACACGACAACCCGTATATAGATAGCGATAAAAGCATAGACTTCGATTATTTCTTTGTGCGTAAGGTTATGTTTGTAAAGTATTCGCAGGGATTTGTGGTTATGCCTGGAGGCTTTGGGACATTAGATGAGTTCTTCGAGGCATTCACCCTAATTCAAACGCACAAAATAGAGCGATTCCCGCTCATCCTTGTTGGTACCGAGTTCTGGAGTGGCTTGATGGACTGGATTAAGAACACACTCTTAGAACAGAATAACAATATTAGCTCTGAAGACCTGGACCTGGTTCATGTTGTGGACACTGAAGATGAAGTTCTAAATATTCTGAACGAATTCTATAACAAGTTTAATTTAAGTCCGAACTTCTAAAATCACATTCCCGCTATGACCAAACAAATTTTACCCAGGCCTGAGATCGTTATGTTAACTTTTTTAGGCATCGAATTTGTGGACGTAGCTAAAAAATTGTGTTCGAGTGGGGTATTCAACACTCCAGTTGTTCT
This sequence comes from Flavobacterium sp., assembly GCA_008501705.1. GTDB lineage: Bacteria > Bacteroidota > Bacteroidia > Flavobacteriales > Flavobacteriaceae > Pukyongia. Next base: position 830 of record QQUG01000089.1, on the reverse strand, counting down.
ATTGAAAAGCATATTAGCCAATTGAGGTTCAGGAATTTCATATATATAATTGTTATTTGCTTCGGAATTGCTCCGCTGGCCGGACAGCACAAGATTACCATCGAAGCCAGCCTTGAGACCAGTGAAAATAAGCTGAATAACAGTCAGCAGGTTGTATTTAAGAACACTTCCGAAGATATACTCACAGAGATCTATTTCAACGATTGGGCCAATAGTTTTGCAACCAAGACAACGCCTTTAGCCCGAAGATTTGGTGAGAATTACGATAGTTCCTTTCACTTCGAAAAAGATGAGGATCGAGGTCGCACTAAGATATTCGGTATTACCAATGAGGCGGGACAGGCTCTGAAATGGGAGCGCGGGGAAGAGATCGATTTTTTTAAAATTAGATTAGACAAACCACTTGCCCCAGGGCAAACGTATACCCTAAATTTATTGTATTCGATTAAACTCCCAAGCGATAAATTTACCCGATATGGTCATACCAAAGAAGGTAATTACAACTTGAGATATTGGTATATAGCGCCGGCTGTCTACGACGGAAAATGGCATGCCTATAGCAATAAGAACACAGACGATCTATATCAATACCCTTCAGAATTTAAAATCACTTTAACCACCCCATCGGTTTACACACTGACTACAGAGCTTAAAGTAGTAACTCAAGGTATTTCCGGCAACAAGCGAATCTCTGTATTACATGGCAGCGATCGTACCAGTGTTGATCTGTTTCTGGAAAAACGATTAAACTACGAAACTGTAATCACAGATAAATTTGAGGTGGTTACCGACATGAAAGATAGAAAGGTAAATCCTGCTTTACGTGCCCT
>QQUG01000076.1 GCA_008501705.1 Flavobacterium sp. | reverse complement strand
TAGGCAATTCCCCTATCTCATCGAGGAATAAGGTACCCCCGTTGGCCAATTCTACTTTCCCAATCTTATCGGCTATGGCACCGGTGAACGATCCTTTTTTATGCCCAAAGAGTTCACTCTCTATAAGTTCATGAGGAATTGCAGCACAATTAACCTTAATTAGGGGATAGTCTTTTCGGTCGCTTAAATTGTGAATAGCCCGGGCCAATAGTTCCTTTCCGGTTCCGGTTTCTCCTAGTAAGAGTACGTTTGCCTTTGTAGGGGCCACCTGCTCCACATCGTTTAATATCTTACTGAAGACCTCACTTCCGTACACCATCTCCTCAAAGTTGAAAACCATCTCTATTTCATTCCGAAGGTATACATTCTCATGTTCGAGTTTGTTCTTTAATTCATTGAGTTCGGTAACCGTATTGGATAGGGTAACATTTAGTTTTTTTAATTTTTCTTCGGCGATCATCCTATTCTTACTCTGAACCATTAAGGACACCAAATTGGCTACCGAGGTGGCGAATTCTTCTTCATCTGCAGTCCATTCCCGGATCGAACCCACGTTTTCGAAGCAAATTATCCCGTAAGAATCTCCCTGACCCTGAATAAAGACATCCAGTATAGAGGCAATTTTATTAGGTGTTAAGTAGTGTTTTGAGAAGGCTTTGGTGGTATTGTTATTTATGGCATCCGGTACGTTTATCGTCTTATTCTTTGACAGCGATTCAAAATAAGCGGGGTTATCCTCTTTTTTTAAAGTGGTTCCTTTGTTGAAAGAATTATCTGTTTTATTGAATAACTTTTCGCATTCGATCTCGTTGAGGTCTTCGTTAAACTTCCATACACTAACACGCTCTACGTTTAGTACCCTGGAGGCAAGTGATGTGATCTTTTTCAGCGATTCATGATAATCGGACCCCACCAAACTAGCAAGTTCGAGGATTGCTTTTTTTCTTTGATTAGATTTTTCGGCAGTTTCCCGGAGCATATTTTCAACCCGTACTTGTTCCGAAATATCTTTTATTGTTGCGAGTAGAGCAATTAAACGCCCATCTTTAGCCTTAATACTGGATGTAACCACCAAAGCTGGAAATCGTTCGCCGTCCTTACGCATTAAGTTCATGTGAAAATTATTTTCTTGTCCCTCTCTGGCCCGATTGAAATAAGATAGAATTTCTTCGTGGTTTTCGGGTGGCCAATACTTGAACGGAGCCTTATTACCCACTAATTCCTCTCTCTTAAAGCCTGTCATTTCGATAAGAGCAGGATTTACATCGATACATGTTCCGGACAGATCCGTAATAGACATACCGTCGTTTATGGACTCGATTACCTTTTCCTTAAATTCTTTTTCCTGTCTAAAAAGTTTAGCGATCCGTTCTCTTTCGGTCAGGTCTATCAGGGAAGCCAGGAGATAGTTCTCTTCGTTATGGGCCAGATCAAACTCATAGATATATACCAAAACAGATCTTTTTTCGTCTTTTTTAGTAGAGATCACCAGGGGAACAGCCACCTCGTGCGAAGCTTCAGTTGCGGCAGCGAGCGTTGAATCGGCCTCATCGAAACCAACCAGGCCAACCGTTCTGGAATCCACACCCAACAAATCGTCCTCGCTAAAGCCAGTTAGATGAAGGTATTGTTTATTCACCGTAATAATTTGCTTAGTTTGGGCAGAAATCAGGCATTTAGGCACGGGGCTCCGATAAAAGAGCTGCGTGAAAGCATCACTATTAAAAAATTCCTTGCCCGGAGTATTTTGAACGGTTTGTTTATTCATCGGTGTCAGTACATTACTTAATGTAATTATAAAAAATAGCACAAGGCCATTTTTCGTGTACGTCAAAAATTTATTTAAATCAAATGCACGTCAATAAGACGTTAAGGGGAAGTTAGTTGAGCCGGCAAAAATAACTCATTACCAATAATCAAAAAAATACAGCAGCTCAGAAATGTTGATATTATGTTCCAAAATGAAAAGTTGGTTATACTTACTTCTCTAAGTTATTAAATTTTTATCAGGAATTGAAATATTTCAGAAAAGATAATGGCAAATCTTAATTTTAATGTCTCATTAACTTAAGTAAGCCTCTCCACACAGAGGCTAGAAAGTTGGCTGGTGGTTCCATAGAGGGAATGAACAATGACGTAACAGTTGTCTATTCCAGAACTATCATCTTTGTAAGAATTCCTCTATCTGTTTCAAGATTCAGATATAATATGCCACCATTAACACCTGAAAGATCTATTCGATCTGTATTTCCATCGTCAATTTTTAATACAAGCCTCCCTAACACATCATAAAACTTAATTGAGGATATTATTAAGTTTCCATTGTTCTCTATATGGAGAATATCTTGAACCGGGTTGGGATAAATTTCCAGTTGCTCTATAATTATGTCTTCATAACCCAGTGGCGTACTTTTATATTTTGCTATTAATAAATAGGATTCTGGTCCATTGTACCAAATATCGGCACCGCTTAGTAGAAAATCCCCGTTTGGAGATGTAGCTGTTGATATTGATGAGATTTCAGAATATGTATATTGAAAATTAAAACTGGTATCCACATCTCCATTTGGAAAATACCTATTGAAATGCGGGATTATTCCTCCTTCGAAATCGGAAAACGATGCATTCGTAATGATTCTTTGATTCTGCTCTACAATTTCCACAGAATTACCGTTTAATACTCCATTGTCGGCAAAACTGCTATCAATATCTCCGTTTTGTGTCAATCTGATAATCTTTCTTACATATGTCATTAGTTGGGTATCGTAATAATAGTAGCTAACAAGCAGATGGTCATTTTGATGTAAAAAGAATTTTGCATGCTCAGCATTATTAATATTCAAAGTTAATTTACCATTATCTCCATAGTTGGTATCCAGTACACCATTGGGAGATAATTTGTACATATATGCCGAATATGGATCACTCGCGGATGGCCGTGATGAAAAGTTTACAAATAATGTGTTATTGTGTTTTATAAGTAAAGAATAGGCGCTTATATGAATTAGTTGATCAATTGAAAAGGATGCGGTTCCCTGGCTCCCGAAGTTTGTATCTAAAACTCCATCTGGGTTATATTTTCGAATAACAAACATTCTGGGGCTTTGTATAGAGATACCGATAAAAAAAATACTGCCGTCCGGATGTAATTTATGACCCAGGCCCGAAACATCTTGATTATCCAATAACAGTGCTCCATTATTCCCAAAACTAGTATCTACGGATCCGTCAGGAAGCAATTTAGTGAGTTTTGCACCCGCATAGGTGGAGAATAAAATACTATCGTCATCCAAAACGTGCACCTCATCTATCGGACCTTCAATATTTAAATCGATAAACACCTGACCATTATTACCAAAGGAAGTATCTAAATTTCCATTTTCCAGAAATGCTCTTACGTATCCGTTCTCAACTGTAATTACCCCGACAGATTCAATTCCACAGGTTACTATTCGCCCGGAAATTCCTTGATCTATGAAGTGTGCATGTAAGGTCACTTCGTTTCCTAGAAATAGAAGTGCATTTCCCTGGTCACCAAAGGTAGGGTCTAAACTCCCATCTTGTGCCAGGCCATCATTTATAATGAGTGCGACAGCACATAGCATTATCGACAACTTAATTTTCATTCATTGCACTAATTAATAGACATATAGCGTTGCTGTCTGTAAACTAAAAGTAATAAATTAACTGGAGATAGATAATTAAAGCTGGAGGGTCTTGGCTTCAATCTTGCTATCCAAGCCTTCAGCAAGCCCAACTTAAATTCCCATAGGTAGGTTGAATAAAGCAAATAAAGCCCCTTCCTCCGCGTTCGCTTCGGCACACAGGGCTTCTCATTGGTTTATTTCTAAACCACTCCATATCTGTACGATTTAGGAATGTTTCGTCGGAATAAGGCTAATGAGAAAACAAATAATAATTTTCAATAACAAAGGACAAATTGTTAATTTTAAGGAAAGTATAAAATACCCTGTTGAAATTAAACGAGCCACATAAACTAATCATTGATAACATTAGTAGGTTTATCGACTTAACCGAGCTTGAAAAACGGAAGTATCTTTCGTTACTTACGGAGATAAAAGTAAAAAAGAAGGCTTATTTAATGCAAGCAGGTGAAATTGCTAAATACGAGTATTTTATCACTAAGGGTTGCTTAAAAGTGTATACTTTAGATGAAGTTGGTGCGCCTCATATCTCTATGTTTGCCATTGAAGATTATTGGACAGGAGACTTGGCTAGTTTTGTGAACAAAGAACCATCAGCTTATTTTATTCAAGCTACCGAGAATACGGAATTATTAGGCATCTCCAGGACTAATTATAATTTACTATTTCGCGAAATACCAAAGTTTGAAAGATTTTACCGGGTACTCTATCAAAGGTCGCTCATAAATTACATAAGACGTTCCAATCATGGTATATCCTATACGGCAGAAGAAAGATATATCGAATTCAAAAAGAAATATCCTAAAACCGTCAATAGAATTACCCAAAAAGACTTAGCAGCCTATATTGGCATTACCCCAGAATTTATGAGTAAAATTATTACGAAAGTCAATCGAATGTAAAAGTCTTAAACTAGTTCATTTTTTTTCATGTGTTCCTCTCGGAATTTTGAAGCATGAAAAAAATAGTAATCATCACATCGTTTTTTACCCTTGGATCTGCAAACTGTTTGCAGGCACAATTTGCACAAGTAGAACTGTTTTCTGGTTTAGATAAAACAGATTTTACATTATTCTCAAGTTACACCATTAATGAGAGCAGGACTCTCAGCTTAAATACACTGGCTTTCTTTCAAAAATTTAATGATGAAGAAAACCATGGTTTTGATGAGATAGGTGTACAACCAACATTATTCTGGAATCTTAATGAGAACATTGCTGTTGGCTCATCTTTATATTACAACAGTTTTGCCGGGTTTTCAGAACGATTGTCGGCAAAGTTCACACTAAAAAATTCACGAGTTTTATTTGTACTTATACCAACGGTTGCACATTCTGAGCAAACCAACCACAGCTATGCAGAAGCCTTTGCACAGTTACAATTCAATAAACCCATAAATGATAATATCTCTCTTTGGTTCAATGGACAGTTTTTAACTATCTGGAATGAATTCAAGAACCATTCAAGGAGTTTTCAGCAATTACGCGCGGGTGTGTCTTATAAAGGGCATCAGTTTGGTATTGGTCTTGACCTTGACCAATATGGGCCGAATCCTATAGAAAAATCATCTTTCGGTTTGTATTACCGAAAAACTTTATAAACAATTTTAAATCTTAAACATTATGAAAAATTTAGTACAAACACTTTTAACAACAAATCCAAATATCGGATTTAGCATTGCAAGATTTACCCTTGGTTTGGTAATATTTCCTCACGGAGCTCAGAAATTACTAGGACTATTTGGAGGATATGGATATTCGGCAACAATGGAATCTTTTACAACACAAATGGGTCTGCCAGGCATTGTAGCCTTCTCAATAATTATGATCGAATTTTTTGGATCTATTTCATTAGTTCTAGGATTTATCAGTAGGTTTTGGGCAATTGCACTTGCAGGAATGTTCGTGGGTATTATATATACTACTCAGTTAGATCATGGC